>DMYK01000011.1 GCA_003483675.1 Microcoleaceae cyanobacterium UBA11344 | reverse complement strand
CTGATTCCGAATGCACTTTGATATCGCTGTTCTGCGGTTTTTGCCATCAGTTTCATCACGATATCTGACACGGCTTTGGGAATTTCTGCATTAACTTGATGGGGTGCTACGGGCACTTTCGCGATATGACAATGTACTAATTCCAGTGCATCGGTGGTTTCAAAAGGGAGTTTTCCTGTCAGTAACTCATAGAAAGTGACACCAAGGGAATAAAAATCGGTGCGGTAATCTAGGGAACGATTCATTCTGCCTGTTTGCTCTGGTGAAATATAGGCTAAAGTTCCTTCTAGGACATTGGGATTTTTTAGGGTGGGATTTTCGCGGGTGAATTGAGTGGAAATGCCAAAGTCAATGATTTTGAGTTGTTTGGTTTCTGAATGCCAAACAAGATTAGCTGGGTTAATATCTTTGTGAATGACATTTGCTGCATGAATCTGAGCCAAAATCTCGGTTGCTTGAATGGCAATATCGAGGCATTGGTTTAAAGAGGTAATGGCTTGCTTTTGTTCAGAGTTATTCGTCAATCTCTTGAGAGAATTGCCACCAAAATCTTCCAAGATTATAACTAGGGTTCTCTGATACTCTTCCAAACTATAAGCTTTGATCACCCCTTTTAGATTAAGATTGCGCGTAATTTCATATTCCTGTCGATAGTGGGTGATTTGAGCAGGAGTCGGATAATCTTGTTTGAGCATTTTGAGGATAACAGGTAGATTATCCTGTTGTCGGATGCCTCTATATACTATGGAGTTATCACTTTCGTAAATCTGAGTGAGAATCTCGTAGCCGTTAATTTCGATCATTTTTAGGTTTCAATGATAAAAAGAAATATGATTAAATGCAGTGTTGTCGGTTCGTCTCGAAAACAGGCCCTTAATGACAAGAGCAGGTAAGTCAACTTACCTGCTAATTTACAACCAGCAAAACCAGAGTTTTCTCATCTTTATTGCTGGAGTATTTTCACGGTGGAAAATCTTGGGTAAGTCCCATATTTTAGTAACAAATCTGTTCATTCAACCACGTCAAACCATCAAAAACTCAAGGGTTCATCCGTCTCGGATTAGGTGCCGCAGTTCCATAATTGACTCGACAACCGATGTTGAACAAACTCGAACTGCACTCAAGAGGGACAATCTGCTGATCGAGGAGAGCGCTGCAACTGACATACTCGTCGTTATTGGTATCTCTTACCATACATTCGATCGGCTTAGCACCCGATCGCGCCGACCAACTTTTCATACCTACAACTGCAATTATATGCTGCCAGTAGAAAGTTAATAGGAACACTCCAAACAGTACAGCAACTGCTAATCCTACTTTTAACTTCCAACTACTCAGGATGTTTCCTAAAGTATTTTTTAAGTTTTCCACCGGAGAAATGGAGGTTTCGGTAGTTGTTTCTGGAGTTGGCAAATTTGCTGGTGTTTGTTCTGTTGGAATTTCCGACATAATGTATCTCCTATGATTGCTGGGATTTGCTTGGGCTTGTATTGGCCGCGCTATTTGAGCGAACTACATTAATTTTAGCAAAATTTAGGTTGTATAACAGAGGAGTCAAAGGAGATTTTTTTAGGACTGACGTAGCATCGACGCTTTTCTTGAGGTTTGAGATTCTTCGTTTCACTCAGAATGACATAACCACATAGGTTTTGCGTCCAGGACTGTTTTTGAACCGCAGAGGACGCAGAGAACGCGGAGAAAGAGCGGAGAGATTTATTAATTTTAACCAACTATTTTTGGTTGCTCTAGCAGTTCTATTAACTCAGATTCTGAAAGTTGTTGTATTCCCAAAGATTGAGCTTTTTCTAGCTTAGAACCTGCATCTGATCCCACAACTACATAGTTGGTTTTAGCACTAACGGAATTTGTGATTTTTCCTCCCGCTTTTTGAATCAAATCTTTAGCTTCATCTCGTTTCAGAGTTGGTAGAGTTCCCGTAATTACAAAAGTTTTGCCTACTAATTGTAAGTTCTTTTCTGCTGTATTCTGAGTTTTTACTTCTGACTGCAATTGCAATCCCGTAGTTTTCAACCGTTCTATTAAACTCTGATTTGCCGGCACTTGAAACCACTGATAAACCGATTGAGCAATTTCTGGCCCTATTCCATAAACGCCTTCAATAGATGCCGCTGATGCTGCTGCTAATTCTTCTACATTGGTAAATCTTTCTGTCAGCAATTGCGCGTTAACACTGCCGACTTGGCGAATGCCCAAACCGTAAAGTACCCGTGGCCAAGGTTGAGTTTTGGAATTGCCGATCGCACTTACCAATTTTGCGGCTAATTTAGCACCCATGCGCTCCATATTCATCAATCTTTCCACAGTCAAATCATACAAATCTGCCACAGAATTGAGCAAATTGTGATCCACCATCTGCTGCACCAACTTTTCCCCAACACCGTTAATATCCAGAGCATCTCGACTGCAAAAATGAATCAGGGAACCCCGCAAAATCGCGGGACAAGATGTATTAATGCACCGAGTAACGGCCTCGCCCTTTTCCCGAACTACGGGCTGTTGGCATTCTGGACAACAACTAGGCATTTGAAATAATTGAGCATGACTGGGACGAAGTTCTGGTAAAACTCGCACAACTTCTGGTATAATCTCTCCTGCTTTTCTGACAATTACAGTATCGCCAATATGGAGATTTAAGGCCGAAGTGCGATCGCCATTATGCAGCGAAGCCCGCGAAACCGTTGTCCCCGCCAACTGCACCGGTTTTAGTTCCGCCACAGGTGTCAAAGCCCCGGTTCTGCCTACTTGTATGGTGACTGCTTCCACAATTGTAGGGACTTCTTGCGCCGGATACTTAAGGGCGATCGCCCAACGCGGAAACCTCTGAGTAAAACCCAATTGTTTTTGCAGTCCAACCGGATTAATTTTAACAACAACTCCATCCGTCATGTAAGGCAAATTCCGCCGTTCAGTATCCCATAATTCGTAATACTCCCAAACCTCCTCCAAAGAGTAGCAAAGCTTGCGATTGGGATTCACCTTAAACCCCCTTCTTTGCAACAAATCCAAAGATTCCCACTGCGTTTTTTCTTCGTTCCCTACAGGTTCATCAAAATGTAGAGTATAAGCAAAGAAATCTAACTTGCGCTTATCCACAATTTTAGGATCCAACTGTCGCAGCGTACCCGCCGCCGCATTGCGAGGATTAGCAAATAGTTGTTCCCCTGCTTTTTCCCGTTCCCGATTAATTTCCTCAAACACAGCTAAGGACAAAAAAGCCTCTCCCCGCACTTCTACAATCGGCGGCGGATTATCTAAATTTAGCTTGAGAGGAATCGATCGAATTGTCTTAACATTTTGAGTAATATCTTCTCCAGAAATGCCATCTCCCCGCGTCGCACCCCGGACTAAAACTCCATTTTCATAGGTTAATGCTAAAGCAGAACCATCAATTTTTAACTCACAAACATATTCAACTCCCTGGTTCGCCCCCAAGCTTTGGGGGGGTGAAATTCGCTGCCAGCGTTCCTGCCATTTAGTAAATTCTGCAAGATCAAA
>DMYK01000244.1 GCA_003483675.1 Microcoleaceae cyanobacterium UBA11344 | reverse complement strand
CTAATTGGTCATTTGTCGGAACGCGATTGGAAGGAAGTTCGTGCTTGCTTGAAAGTTGCTCTTGCGGATTTGGAATGAAATATAGCGGTTCTCAAAAAAGTGAGGTATGCCCACGGAACCCTATGCCCTATGCCCCATGCCCCATGCCCTATGCCCAGTCGTACCTCATCTTTCTGAGAAAGGCTATAGTTGTTGCTGTTTTACTAAGAACTGTTCGAGAATATCCTCTTGAAAGTAGATTATAATTGAAATTTGCAGATTTAATTTATGACATATTTTGCCCTACTACCCTACTTCTACATAATCAGAAATCGTAGTTGTTTCGGGAATAGGTAAACCCTCTTCTCGCAATCCTTCTAAGTGAAATTCGATCGCTTCTTTAATTTGCTACTGTACTTCCGCAAGAGTAACGCCTGTGGCTGCACATCCGGGTAAATCTGGTGCATAAGCTGAATAGTTATTGGGTGTTTTTTCAATGACAATGGCATAACGCATGATCCAGCCTATACTCACAAAGCTAAAGATAAAGGTAAGATAGCAGGCTGTCCAAACAATCCACTTGGAACCTTTAATTTTAAATCTTGTGCAGTTGGCGGAATATCAAATACGATGGTAATATCTTTATCTAAACCAGGCTGAATTTGTGTAGACCACAATTCTGCCTTTTGCTCTCCAGACATAGTTAGAGCAGTCATGGCTGTAGAGGATGTTTGAAACTCACGTCCCTCACTATCAATTAAAGTTATCATGGAAGCCGAAATATTTCGAGACTTCTTATCCTCATTCCGCACTACCAGGTTAATAATTACAAACTCTCCATCTGCAAAAGTTGTTTCTCCAAATACACCAGAAATAGTAATTTTTCTTGTTACTGAATCTACTATATGAATGGTTTTGTCTACCAAAGCAGCAGCAACTCGCTTACCATTGTGTGTAAGGGCGACAAGATTTTTTGATTTGGCTATTAGCTCCTCTTTTTCTTTCTCAATTCGCTGTTGTTCAAGGATTTGGTTTTTTATAACTTGTTCGTACTCAGAAATTTTTGACTGTGCCTGAAAATAGGCTTCTGTTCCGTTTGGAATCTTTTTTAAAGTTTCTAAAGCTTTAGAAAAGTTACCTTTGGTAGCTTGATTTATCGCAGATTCAAGCCATTGACTTGCCTGCCGTTCTTTTTGTTCTTGCTCTCTTATCTCACGTTCCAGAGCTTGTTGTTCCAGCCTAGCTTTTTCGGCTTGTTCGTACTCAGCAATTTTTGACTGTGCCTGAAAATAGGCTTCTGTTCCGTTTGGAATCTTTTTTAAAGTTTCTAAAGCTTTAGAAAAGTTACCTTGACTCGCTTTATTTTCCGCATCTTGCAGTAAAAAAGCGTGAAAATCATTCAAATACTCGGTTATTTTTTTCTGCGCTTCTTGGTAACTTTCTGAAGTGGGTGTGATTTTTTCTAAAACAGATATAGCTCCTTTAAAATCATTCTTAGTAATATACTCGGATGCCATCAAAAGTCTCTGCGTATCCCATTTTGTTTGGTACTCAGACAGTTTTTTTTGTATTTCGGCTGTGTTAGCTTCACTATTGGGCATAGCCAAGGCATTGTTCAGTTCTTTAATTGCCGCTTCAAAATTCTGTGATGCCGCATATTCAGAAGCTTTCTCAATACTAGAGTTAACGTAGGGATTTTCAGATGCTTTTACTTTTTCTGAAATTTGCAATGATTGTTCTCGATTGTATTTTGCTAGCCGTTCTAAAAGCAATAAGAAATCAACTAAAGCTGCGACCATAGCAACTCTCATTAGAAACTGAGATTTTATATTTCCAATCAATCCTCCGATAATTGTCCAGACTACCCCAATAGCATAGTCTCCTACATAGTAACGATGACCGCCCACCACACCCAGGAATAAAGAAAGAAAAAACGCTACTTTCTTGCTTTTCCTTGTTTTCTGCATGGTTTTATAAAAAACTTGACTTTGCAGTTCATTCATATCCTGCATTAATTCAGCTTCACCGACATTATCAGGGGTTTTTAACAGAATTAATGCGGATTGAATCTTACTCTTTATTTTGTTTAGCACTTCCATAACCTGTGTTACCTCGTTACAAAAAGACTTGACAACAAGCTGAATCGCTATAGATTACATCTTACAGTTCTTGATGCGAGAGAAGATACTCCCCAATCACGCCCGCAGAACACAACGTTAGACCAAAGCCAAGGGAGGGGATCGACAGGTGCTTGCAGATTATAGGTTAGGTCGGAGTCACCCAACCACTTATCCTCGTAGTAACTCCTCCTTAGCCAACCCACGCGATCGCCTACCAAACAATGAATCCCCTTTTCTTCAAACAAATCGCTGACGCGGACAATTCCAGGATGCGCGTTTTGGCAAAATTTGGCTAAGATTTGCCCTTCGCGGATAAATCTGCGGACAAAGTTGGCGTATTCCGGGTCATTTTGCAAACCCACATTCGGTGTTTTGAGGACAACTTGATGGTTGAGTTGCAAATGGGTTGCTTTGTAGGTAAGGCCAAATCCCCCTTGTGCGAGGATGGTGTCGATGCGGTAGGGGCGAGTTTTGAGGATTTGTCCGGGCGTCCACAGCATGGCTGGTTGTTTAAATTATTTCTAATTGCTAATTATAATAAGCTGTCGCGCCTCTAAAAAGCAAGCACTCCGACAAAGAAACCGGGTTTTTACCTAATCTGTGGGTTTTGATGCGGGATTTTCGACAAAAACCCGGTTTCTGGCCACCCGCCAACTAAAGAAACCGGGTTTTTACCGAATCTGCTGGTGACAACCAAGTATTTCGTAAAAAAACCCGGTTTCTGGGCCCCCACTCTCGCCTCATAGCGCTACAGCCTCAAGTAAAACCCGATCGCGAATGCGTTCTTTCAACATATCTACCGTTGCGATATCCACCTTGCGATTGAGTAGCTTTTCTAAATCCAGCAATAGCCCGCTAGGAAACCAAGGCGTGATTTTTTCTAAATCGTAATCAACCAAAAAATCAATATCACTCTCCGAAGTCGCTTCGCCCCGCGCCACTGAGCCGAACACCCGCACGTTGTAGGCTCCATGCTTTTCGGCAATAGTGAGAATTTGCGATCGCTCACAATACAGTAATTCAAGAATGCCTAACCCTGTTTTGCTCATCATGGCCTCCCCATAGACTAGAGCTCATTTTGATCGTGATACCTAGCAAGAAGGGCTGGCAATATGCCAACCCCACAGTTGCTTGATATCATTTTGATATCGGACTTAAATTTTCAATACCCCCAGGGGAATTCGAATCCCCGTCGCATCCGTGAAAGGGATGTGTCCTAGGCCTCTAGACGATGGGGGCGCGTGGCTTGTTTGTTTCGCACCTTTAATACCATAACTAATTTTTTCCAATCTGTCAACTACTTTGGGAAAGTTTTTTTTCTATTCGTCCGAAAGCTCGTTGCAGTAAGCTTTGAGGATACGAGCGCAATTGTCGATCGCCCCCAAGTGAGCAATCTCGAAACCGTGGGTATTCTGCGTGGGGAAAGCTAAACAAGCGGCGCGGGCGACATGGCCGAATTTCATGGCGATCGAAGCGTCGCTACCAAAACCGCTAATAGTCGCCAACTGCACCTCCACGCCCGCGCGAATAGCTGCGGCGCGCAATTCCCCGTTTAACCCTTCATCGTAAATCCCGTAGCCGTCCTGAACCAGCAACACCGGGCGATCGCTGTCTGCGATCGGATATTCTGGAGCCAGGGGGCAAATTTCCAAAGCAATCAGCGCGTCCAACGGCTGCCGCTGGGTGAAATACAAAGCGCCGATCGCCCCAACCTCCTCCTTCGCCGAAGCCACCAAATAAACATTCACCGCAGGCTCTTTCAAACATTCCGCCAAACCCAGCAAAATCGCGACTGAAGCCTTGTTATCGAGGGTGTAGCTTGCGATCCAATCTTTCAAGCGGATCGGCTGTTTGCGGTGCTTTCCGACCACCATCCGCGTTCCCGGCCGAATTCCGGCCTCGGCTAATTCCTCAGCGGTACACTTAGTTTCAATCCAGACATTTTCCCACTTGAGCGGAGTTTTTTCCTGCTGAGCTTGTTGAGGTGATTCGTGGGATACGTGGCGACTCCCGAAGCTGAGAATGCCGCTAATTGTTTGTTTGTCGCCCAACAAATCGACAACGCCTTCGCCATATACCCAGGGAAACGCGCCGCCCAATTTGCGAACTTTCACGCGCCCGTAGTCACCGATGGTTTTGACGATCGCGCCTATTTCGTCTTTGTGGGCGGTAATGGCGATCGACTTTTGCCGATTGCGCCCCGGAATTAGGGCGATCGCATTATCCGCCCTATCCAGCCAAGCATTCACACCCAGGGCGGCGAATTTTTCCATTAACCGCTGGTTAATTTCCGACTCCACACCGCTGGGCGAATGCAGCATGACTAATTCTGCGATCGTTTGGAATAGTCGATCGAACTCTAACATTTTTGATTCTCGCGTTTTCTAACGTTATTATGAAAATGAAAACATCTCAGCTTTACCCTATGCTTTTTCAGAAAATTGTGCAACTAATACAAAGAAAAATTAGGGCAAAAAAATTAGGACTAAAGTTCAACAGAGTTGCTAACTTTAATTTGCCAGACAATCTCATTGTACAAGGAAAGCGCCAACCAGTCAACTTGCCTTCAGAAAAAGGCATGGATGGAGAATTTATTGAAGTGCTTTTAGATGACTGCTACGGATTAGAGCAATTATCTGAATCACTTATTAAAATTATAGATGTTGGAGCAAATGTCGGGTTGTTTTCGATCGCAGCCAGAAATAGATTTCCCCAAGCCATCATTCACGCCTACGAACCCAATCCTAACCTGGAAAGCTACCTCAAACATCAATCTGAAATAGCCAAGTTTGAATATTTCATGGAAGCAGTAGGAGCCCAGGAGGGAAAAGTCAGGCTTGATATCCGGGAAGTATCTGGAAAAACTCGATCGACTGTCAGTGAAAGCGGCGACATTCCGATGGTATCGTTGAAAAGGGCGATCGAGCGAATTGGCGGCCACGTCGATTTAGCTAAAGTAGACTGCGAAGGTGCAGAATGGTTACTATTTGAAGATCGAGAAATTTGGCAATTCGTGCAAAACCTGGCTTTAGAATATCACTTATGGTCTGGACACAGCCACGCCGAAACTCGACAAGTTATTGAAAGTTTAGGATTTCAGATCAAAAAGCAAATACCAATAGATAAATGGTACGGTTTGATCTTAGCATCCCGTACTTAAATACCCCGTTAATCTCTTAGTCTGTGGAGGCAGACTTCGTTTGTGTAGTTTCAACCAGTTTCAACCAGTTTTTCACAAAGCCTGTCCCGGTTCCTGTCGTTCCTCAACTTTGCGCTTCAATTTGCCTACGATCAATTGCAGACGAGTCGCCTGTCTGAGCATTTCCTGCTGAGAAATATCCAGCAACTGAGTCAAAGCGATTAGTTGACTTACTTGCAGGATTTGGGGTTCTATAATATTGTTACTGGGATCAATATATTGCCTTTTTTTGAATTCTCAAAAACCACTTCTCCATCAAAAGGCAACAGAGCTGTTTTGACGGCCAGTGCCAAACTTCTAAACATTTCTGCCGTAGGCTGAGAAATTTCAAATTTCCCAAAAATTAGCACAACAAATAAACTGCCTGAAGGCAGAAGTCCCCCAATTCCTAAAACAGATTTGACAGGGAATAACCAATGAATCTTGTTCTGGAATAGGGCTATTTTGGGCTGTGGGTATATAGAAAGTATTTAATAATTTGTGTTCTGCTAACATTTTTTCTGGAGCCATGCCAAGGACTGTTGGAATATCTAAACCCCAGGGTAAAATCAGTTCAGAAATAGGTGGCATTTCAGCTACCAATTCTTGATCAACTAACGGAATGACTATATTTTTTGCGATGAGGCTATAATTAGACTGTGGTTCTTTTTCTGCTGATGCTAGCAGCGTCCAGCATTTCATTTGGGCCCAGGTAAAAGGAGCGTTCATCAAGCTGCGGGCGGATGGCAATGACTCTTCTAATTCCCCCTAGGGATGGGTTTTAAACAAACACACCAAAGCACAGGAATTTTGTTCACTTTCGGAGTCATAAAAATGTTTATAAATATAATCAGCAATCTTTTGACTACTCTCTTGCATACTAGGAGTATCTCTACCGAACTGGCGCAGGACTAAGCTGCATTTTGCCAAGTTTTTCGAGGTAAACGGGGTCTGATTATACATCAAAAAACGCTCTCCCAGAGCTCAAATACTCTTTTCTATTTATCGTTGTGACTATTACCGGAACCGGAATAATATTGAGAGTCCATGAGCTAATTCGTGTAAAATTTGATACCAAACTTTAATAGCTGTACAAATACAGAATACCTAGAGCAGGGTTCTAGGACATTCTTGATTGCTGAAACCCTTGCTATTATTGCTTCTTCTTGCTTCTGCTATGGATGTCGCGCACCATTGGGAGTGGGGAATGTGGGCTTTAAGGGCGCGAAAGCTCGATCGCACAGGAATCACACAAGATTATCAAGTTCTTGTACAAAGGTGTTAAAATAGATTTATTTAATCAGAAAGGCAAAAAATTATGGCAAATTCACTCCTTAGCAACTTTCAGAGAGGTTATCTCCGAGATTTAGCTTCAAAATTATATAATAAACTTAAATATCTGATTAAGGTTTATATTCTCTTTAGACCTTATGCCAGAGGAGTCATCCAACTCAGTATTGATAATGCCGAGCGATATTTTGGTAACGATCCAGATATAAAAATTCATAAGTTAGTTACTCATGAAGATCTTCATATTCAACCACCCAAATTTTTAGAATGTGATTTTTTAGAAATCATTACTCCTTTTAAAAATGAAGTTGAATCAGTAATGATAGATGCTAGGAAAGCAGGATTTGCTTTTTCCAACAATCACATCATAACTCCCGGACTCAAAGTGATATATGAAAAAGACATTGAATTTGAACAACTGCCAGTATACAGAGAGGAACTATCTGTAAACTATCAAAGATTACAGGGAACAATGGCATATTTATCAAATACAATGCCTCAGAATTATGGGCATTGGTTTATTTATACTTTGCCGATGCTAGAAATCTATTGGAAATTTATCGATCCACAAGAAATTGATTATTATTATCTAGGTGGTTCCCTAGCAAATTTCCAAAGAGAAACCCTAGTTGCCCTGGGCATAAAAGAAGAACAAGTAGTTACTTTTCCCTCTAAACCAGATAGAGCAATTACTTGTGTAATTGACAGAAAGATCCAAAACAACGGTCATAAATACCCAACTATTTTTGGTTATAGATTTGCCAGAAACCTATTTTTACCTAAAGATAATTATGCCAATACGAATCCCAAACGTTTATATGTAAAACGCGGTAACGTAGACCATCGTGAAGTAGTCAATGACAATGAAGTTGTAGAATACTTAGAAAGTATAGGCTTTGAAGCATTAACAATGCAAGGGAGAACAATACAGGAGCAAGCTGAAATATATTACAATGCAGATGTTATCATCTCCGTCTGTGGTTCGGCTTTAACAAATTTACTGTTTATCCGGGAAAAGATCACAGTAATTGAAATCTTTCCTTTCGGTTATTTAGATGGTTTCTTTTATGCTCTAGCAAGTTATGCTCAGGCGAATTATCTCTATTTGATCGGTGACGAAATTCCTAATAATCCTACCGCACCACATTTCTCAAATCTAAAAGTTAATATTAACAAGTTAAAACAAATATGTAAATTAGCCGATTTGGTGTAATACCAAATCCGAGTTAGTCATCCCCTTTATGACTAAGATAAAATCCGCACTTCATCGGAATTATTCATATCTCTCTTCTCTTCATCTGCGTGAATCCGCGTCAATCTGTCATCTGCGGTTAAGAAATTTTTTAACCGCAGATACAGGCAGATAAACACAGATTAACGCAGATTAATTCTCATTCCTTACTGAGTAGGTTGAGACTTCGCTTGCAGTGCATCCTTAGCCGACAATCCCTCACCTGGAACGCCAAAATACCACAAACTAGCAGCAGCTTCGGCGCGACTAACAGATTTCTTTGGTTGAAACAAAGTTGTAAAACCAAAAACCCGGCGAATATTTGCCAAATCTCCATTGTTAAAATCAGCTAAAATTGCCCGCGATGCTTGGGAGTTAATCTTAGACGCATCTTGAAAACCCCACTTTTCTTTCACCCCGTCAATGTTAGCTGTCGGCAAAACTTGACGAGTATCTAAAGGTACTTTCCAGAGAATCATTGTTTCGCGAGTTAAAGGTGCATCCGGGCGAAATTTAACATCTTTACTTTCTCCAGAAAGCGAACTCGGAATTAAACCTGCTTCTGCTAAACCTTGAATTGCTGGAAAATCTGGGTCTGTTTTTGGCACGTCAGAAAATGCCGGTTCACTAGACTCTACTGCTAATCTAATTTGTTTCGCTTGACGGCTGGCATAAATCTGATTGTTAGCAGCTACTAACCAGCGAGCATATTCGCGACGAGTGACAATTTTGTTGGGTGAGGGTAAAGTGTTGCCAGTTTCTAAGTTTGCACCGGATTTCGATCGCACTTTCAGCACTTCCAACTGCGTCAAATCTGCCACATACTGCCGCAATTGTTGAGGAATTTGGCCCTCTTGTTCGCTGACTTTTTCGGATTTTGGCGCAGGCGATGGCGTTGAATTAGTTTCACCTAAATTAGGTGCATTCGGTAGCGGTGAAGGAGATGCGCTAGACTCAGAATTATTAGGTTGAGGAGTAGCAGCAATTTCTCCACTTCCCTTGCCGTACTCAATCCCAAATTCTGTAGAACCCCCTACTTTCTGAGTAGGAGAAAGTGACACTGTTACCCGTAAATTATCTCGCGTTACCACTAAAGAACCTTGCCCATCGGTTGTTGGGCGACTGATTATTTCCCAGTTGCGACGCTGAAACTCATTCTGATAAAAGTTCTGAACGGAATTAACCGGATCGGTGCTCATCCAGCGCAGCCGCACATTTTTTTGCGACGGGGCGGTTGGCTCTGTAACTTCGAGCAACTGGGCATTAGGATAGAGTGGAATCTCTGTTGGGAAATCCCCTGGTAGCTTGGCGGTTGTGCTGGTGTCAACTGCTTTCGCTGGTGGCGGATTCGTGAAAGCCACGGGATTTTCTTTTAATTTGGGATCAGCGGCTAAAGATTCTTCGATCGCCTTGCTGTTGGGGCTGTTTGCACAAGCTGTCACAGAAACTAGCAGACAGATAGCCAGCCAAGTATTTACAGTAGCGAGTATATTGGTTTTACTGGTTTTAGCTGGCGATCGCCCCTCTGAGGAGTCTCGCCCTTGAGTAAATATAATATTCAGCATAAATCCCTCGTTTGCGGATATATTTCTAGGCTAGCGCAGATCGATCGGGCAAATATAATTTTTCCAAAAATGAACCTCCTGCATTTACTCCTAGTTACTGCAACATTACTGGTATCGCCTGTCAAGTTTGCCAGTCCCCTAAGAGCTCAACCAGCCCCCCTACCTGTCGCACTTCCTCAACCAGATTGGCAGCCATTCTGCTCGGCTGAGGGTTTTTTTGCGATCGGTATGCCAGGAAATATTAAAATTAATTCCGAAACTTTTTCAACTCAAATTACCACTTATACATACAGATCGAGCTTAACAAAACAAGAAACTTATTTACTTCAATACTTCGACCTAGATTTTCCCCTTACCAATACTAATATCAAAATCACTTTAAATAATGCCGTTGATTTCTTTGTCGTCGGGGCTAATGCAAGATTGCTGCAAGTGCGCGATCTTTCCCTGGGTAGCTATCCGGGAAAAGAATTTGAGTTTCAGTCGCTTTCCCCCAACGCACCTGTAGGTATCGGTCAGGTATTTTTAGTCGATCGGCGAATTTACGGGCTCGTCGCCATTACCCCAAAACCAGAAAATGCTCAAAGATTTCTAGAATCTTTTCGTCTTTATTAAACAAATAACATAACAAATAACAAATTACCAATTTGTACTCTATCTAACGACATAGATAAAAGTAGTTGAATATAGGCCGGAAGATAGAGACAGCAGTTACTCCCAGCGACCGATGAAAATTCATTGCAAAAATGACTAATGTAGCCCGGTCAGTAAGCAGAAAAAAACTTCTGTAGTTGTGCAAAAAAACTTACTTTATTAAGGAGAAAACAAATGGTTTAGGTCAACACAAGCGGGCTGTAGGATCATTTTCTAATGATCGAGATCGGGTTTCCGATGAATAAAGTTTCGGTAGTCGGGGAAAATCTAGATGGCGGTTTGGTAGGTTTGGGAGTTCCAGATGACAAAGCTAAAGTTTACAGCGATCGCATCTCGCGCGGAGAATATTTGGTATTCGTAGAAGGAACCGACGCCGAAATCGCCACAGCCGAAGCAATTTTCAGGGTGCGGGGCATTCAAGATTGGGGCATTTACGACGTGCCGGCACACACCCATCGCAGAGCTTCGGGCCGCCACAAACGCGCTGTGGGCATATTTTCCACCCGCCGCGAGACGGAACAAGCGCTCACAGAGCTCAGAAGTGCTGGTTTCGACATGGATCGGGTTTCTGTCATCGCCAAGGATGCTGACTCCCAAGGCGAAATCGCAGGGATTGATGTGGAAGACAGCGCGGATCACAAGGTTGATGAAGGTGTCACCAAGGGCGCCCTCACAGGCGGCGCTTTGGGCGGTTTGACTGGTTTGTTGGTGGGTCTAGGTTTGCTGGCAATTCCGGGAATCGGGCCGATTATGCTGGCTGGAGCTGAAGCTACGGCGATCGCCACTACACTTGCTGGTACAGCTTTGGGAGCGACTGCGGGTGGCTTGATCGGAGCTCTAGTCGGTTTGGGAATTCCCGAGGCAGAAGCTAAAGCATACAGCGATCGGGTAGCTCGCGGAGATTACCTGGTACTGCTCAACGGAACTGAGGCAGAGGTCGCCACAGCCGAAAGAATTTTCGGCCGCTCCGGCATTCAGAATTGGAGTATCTACGACTATCCCAGTGTGGATACCGCTCGCAGCGATTACGGTGTTCCGGGCGCTCCTGGTGTTGATACCACGCCTGACCAAAAAACTGGGATACA
>DMYK01000458.1 GCA_003483675.1 Microcoleaceae cyanobacterium UBA11344 | reverse complement strand
TTAGTGTTGCTGTCAACTTTCCGCGTTTTTGGTTTTGTTAACTCTTCTATTGGTAAGATATTGTTGATTTTGGTGAATTGTTTTTATTTAATTGGAGCGGTGTCTTTTTACGTTCGTTCTTTAGTTGATCGTTCTTAATTATGCTGCAATTGCTCTCTTATAGCGGTTCTCAAAAAAGTGAGGTATGCCCACGGAACCCTATGCCCTATGCCCCATGCCCTATGCCCAGTCGTACCTCATCTTTCTGAGAAAGGCTATAGATCGAATCCGGTAGTATCGTCCTGTATTCATCTATGTTGTCAGCTTATGAGGCGTTTGAAACTACGGGGATGTTGCCATGAGTTACGGTGCTGCTGATACTAAATCTTTGCTGGATATTGCTTTAGAGGGGCAATCTGAGGAGTATCGGCGAAAGGTTTTGGAGTTGGCTTTTAAGGGGAAAATTGAGCCAACTGACCCGATTTTTCTGATTTTGTTGGCTATGGGGCGATTGGAAGTGCTGATTCAAGAAAGTCCGAAACCGGAGGATTTTGAGTTAGCATTCGATCGGTGGGTGGGGCGGATTAATAAGACTCTGGCAAGTTACGAGCGAGTGGCGGTGGAGAAGCAAGAGGGGCAAATCGCTGAGGCTGTCAATTCTCTGGTGCGTCAGACGGAATTGAAAAGGGTGGGGACTTCTGCGCGTTCTTTGGTGGTGGCGGCGGGTATCTTGTTGACGACTTTGGGTATTGGTGCTTTGATGGGATGGATGGGTTTACTCATGTAATACTACGTTAAGTTCAGGTTGGATATTTAGCTGAGTTAATAAGACAATCTAACAAAACACTATAGGAGATTGAGGTGTCAATATGTCTCTTGTATCTAAAGAGCAGTTAGAACAATACGCCCAGACGATGGTTTATGGTGCGAAGGATAGCTTTACGAAAATTGCTCAAAAAGGCTATCACGATCATGGAATTGGTCTAATTTTCGTGGGTGTGCATCTAGATGAAAACAACTGTATTGACATTGACATATCAGAGTTGGCTTATGTTCCGAGAAGCGACTTACCTAAATTTGCTAATAACGATAGGGAGATTATTCGCCTGGTACAAGCAAAGATGGATGAAATAACAGATCCATCTGAGCAAATTCTTGTGGCTTTTTCTGGCTGTGGTCAAAGTGTTCTAGTTACCGCAAATCTTAAAATTTCTAGCACTGATTCAAAGGATTACTTTAACCGAGCTAGTCTTGATTTTCAGAGGGGTGATTTAAGGGCAGCAATAAAAAACTTAAGTGCAGCAATCCAGCTAGATCCTAATTATGCTGAAGCTTACTACAGCCGAGGCTATATGAAAAATGAGCTAGGTGAACATAATAGTGCTCTGGAAGACTACACCCGTGCTATTCAACTTAAAGCTGATTACGCGGATGCTTATATGAATAGGGCTACTACCTTTTATCAATTGGGGGATATTCAAAAGGCTGTACAGGATGGCAAGATTACCCAAAATCTTTTTCTTAACCAGAACAATAGGCAGTCAGCCCTTCGAGCAAATGCTTTTCTGAATCTTCTCGGTTGTAGAGATTACGATCTAGTTGAGCAACCAAGGTTAGAAGCTGTGTACGATTCTTTCAAAAGTCAAGAGGATTTAATTTCTAAGCTAAAAAAAAGTGGCAAAAGAATCTCTAAAGCAAGGTGTATAACACAAATTTTTCCAGAAGATGGTGCTTTGCTACAGTGTATGCCAGTAGGAAACAATCTCTCTATCGGGGCACAATTGGAAAAAGATTTAGATACCCCGTCTAAAAATATCTGGTGTCTCCTTCCAATGGTTGACTCCACTGACAAAAGCTTGTCATCAAAACCTGCAAGTTATGAGCTTGTAAAAGAGCATTTAGAAGAGTTTATTGTTTGCACAAAGGCTTGTCTCGCTGCTTATAAAAAATTAAATGGAACCTATCCAAATGTACGTTCAGCATCAAGCGATCCTTGGTTAGCTAGTAATTATATGGCTGTGTTTTACTCAATGGAGAATCAGTGGGATGTTGAGTGTAAAGGAGTAGAAGTTGATCCTAATAAATGTTGGCTAGAACTGGAAAAGAAAATTATAGTTGTAGTAGAGAGAGAACAAGAGAAAACCCTCGAATCCAATCCCTCCAGTAGTTCAAGCTTAACGAATTTTGAAAATCCATCCGACTATAGTAGTGAAAACAAAGTTAAGAAACTGATTGCTTTAGGGGTTGGATCTTTAGGCGCAGTTCTCTTACTTTCTGGAATCTGGTTTATAGCTCTAATTTGTCTCGGATTAGCTTGTTTTTTATGGCAGAGTGTCTGAAGTTACATCAGGCAAAACCTGCTTTCTAATAGAGTTAACACTTGTATTGTGAAATGTGCAAATTTCTGCTTTTCTTAGTTTCCTACAACTTTTTTGTCCTAAATTTATGTAACTCCTCGCTGCCCATAACTCGTTTGTAAACTTCTTGCCTTATCTAGTAAATGCCACCCGGTTAGCTACAGATTCTGGATTCTGGAGGCAATTTATCGGTATGTATGGACCTGAGACTACATCACATTGGGGAAGAGTAAGCCTCACTCCAGCACAATCCCATTGGAGAAGAGCAAGTATCACTTGATCGCAGAAATGGTGTAAGTCTTGATATTTTTGGATTTTTTCCCGATGATCTGAGGCAGTTATATTCCCAGTATGTACGATCTTATCGCGAATATCTTTGAAACGACTATGCCAACCCGTGAGCCTATTTTTGTCACAGAAGTGTTTCAATATTTCTTGAAAAGAAGCTCTTTCTTGAGAAGAAGCTGAACCATTTCTTCTTCCATTTCTTCTTCCATTTCTTCTTCCATTAGTGACTAAATAGAAATTATCTTTCTGATCTCTGGTAAAATCTCCTTTGGGATAGCCAATATTTAGTGCATAGTTATAGCGCAGGACTTCCAAAAAGTTGCACATCAATAGAGTTTTAACCTCTATATAAGGTGTATGTTTAGCCAGAAGACCTAAGTTAATTAAATTATTCAGGTTGTATTTGGTAACACTCTCCTGATAGTATTTATAGCTGTGTTCAATGAACTGGGTTAGATCGTCTACATCAAAGATGACTTTAGACCCTTGGTTTAGTGTGGTATCAACAGATGTAAGTTCCTGGGAGATAAGCTCTTCGTTACGTAATACCTCCATTCTGGCAACTGCGGAAAGCCGTCCAGACGCGAAAGAACAAAGCCAGCATATTGAATCAACCAACTTTTTGATCTTCTCTAAATCAGAGTATGGTATTTCAGAAACTTCAGCAATATGCGATATTTTTCCTTCTGTGTGAGCCGATAATACAACTGGTTGCTGCTCTGGAATATTAATATAAAATTTGCTACCCTCTTTGTAATAATATGGATCAAAGAGGTTAGTTAAATACATTCTGACTGAAACTATATCGCTATCTTGGGGAAGATTCTGCAATTCAAGCTCTGCTAAATCTAACTTCGCTTCTAAATTGATATTTTGTGCTGACATTATAATGGGTGTTCTTTTGAGCAAAAGAGAAGATGACTCAGGATCAGGAATACTTTCTAGAAAACAATCTGCTGTTGAAGAAATCAAATCAATGGATTGACACGGAACTACGGTGGCAATAAGAGAGCAGTCGTCGCATTGGCGAAGAACCACATCAGCTCTCAAAGTTTCGGTTCCGTAATTTAACTGGCAAATAAGTTGATTTTCTATAGCCACAAATTTTACCTCTTGTCTACCTCTTAAGTATAGAACTCATTTGAGATCTTTTGGGTGAGCGAGTAAAATCAACAAGATTATAGATCAACTCAAACAGGTCAGGGCTGAAAATGGGTTATTCCAGCGATGTAAGCGACAAAGAGTGGGAAATTATCGAGCCGTTCATAATGCTGTCCTAAAATCTCAACTCTCAAATCTCAGATCGCTAACTCCGCCGAATATTAAAACAACACCAATCTTGGCGCTTCCACAAAGTAGCCACAATCCAACCGTGCTGTTCGAGAGTATCAGCAATTGGCTTAGCTTGTTCAAGCAAAATGCCGCTGAGCACGGCCCAAGTCGTGGGTTTGCTAATTGAAGTGAACTGCGGGATTAAATCAATGATTACTTCTGCTAAAATGTTGCAGATCAAACCGTCGATCGGCTCGTCTATCATTTCTTTCAGGCGATCGACACTACCGAGTTCTGTAACCAACTGCTGCGGGTTAACGCGGTTGAGTTGTCTGTTGCTAATGGTCGATCGCACTGCCAAAGGATCTGTATCCAGAGCATAAACTTTTGTGGCGCCCAATAACACAGCGCCGATCGACAAAATACCCGATCCGCAGCCAATATCGGCAACTACACACTCTTTGTCATCAAAACCGAGGCGCATTTCCAGCGACTCCAGACAAAGTTGAGTAGTAGCGTGAGCACCGGTACCGAAAGCTATACCGGGATCTAAACGCAAAATGAGGCGATCGGAATTACTTGGTACTGGCAGCCAAGCCGGATAAACTAAAAAGCGATCGCCAATTTCTTGAGGCTGCCAATGCAGCTTCCAAGTGCTGCCCCAGTCTTCTTCCTCAATCAAATCCCACTGCATAGCTGGTAAAGGTAAACCCGCGCACAAGGCATCTTGGCGCAGCCACAGCGACAGGGCGGCCAAATCCAACAATCCCGCCTTTTCTTCCGGGAGGTAAGCCGACATCAAACAAGAATTGCTTTTCATCTGACAAGCGTTTCCCTGACAGCCGAACATTTCCAAGCGCCAGAAGATGATATCTTCCAACGCCGGATCGCAAAGAACTCGAATTTCCCACCAGCTATGTGCCATAACGATTTTAGATTTGAGATTTGAGATTGTAGATTGGGGGAGAGAGGCTGAGGATTGGCAATCAGGATTGACTAATAGAAAAATTCCCGGTTGTCTTGCTAATTATCCATTAACAATTGCCCATTACCAATTATCAGTCCTCGCATTCAAGATCTAAAATCCAAAATACTTCAAAGATTCACCGTGTAAGCATCCCGAATCCCCGGAACTTTGATGATTTCAGCCAAAATCCCCTCTGGCAGAGGGTCGTCGAGACTCAGAACCATCACCGCATCACCGCGCACGATTTTACGGCCGACCTGCATACTGGCAATATTGACATTAAAACTGCCCAACTGGGAACCAATTTTGCCAATTATTCCCGGCATATCGCGGTGCAAGGTAAATAACATATGGTGAGTGGGGCAAACGTTGACTGGGAATTCGTCAACGCTGGTAATCCGAATTTCGTTTTCGCCGAGTACAGCACCGGTGACGGTGTGTTCGCCGAGGGTTCCCTTCGCCATCAGGTGCAGAGAGCCGGTGTAGTCGCGAATAGAGGCATCTCTGGTTTCGACGACGCGAATTCCGCGTTCTTTGGCTTCGATGCTGGCGTTGACGTAGTTAACGCGCTCTCGCAGGGCTTGGAAGAGCAAGCCCTTGAGGGCGGCGACGACTATGGGCTGGCTTTGATTATTTGCTAATTCGCCTTGGAGTTGGACGTTGAGGTAATCGACTCGGCCGCCGGCTAGCTGGCTGACGAGGTTGCCGAGGGTTTCGGCGAGTTGCAGGTAGGGTTTGAGTTTTTCGATCGAATCTGGGTAAATTCCTGGTATGTTGACAGCCGATCGCGCCGGCAATCCCAACAGTACATCACGAATTTGTTCAGCAACATCGATCGCCACATTCACCTGAGCTTCGGCTGTCGATGCTCCCAAGTGGGGTGTCAGCACGATGTTCTTGCCAACACTCCGCAGGGGTGAATCGGCTTCCAGCGGCTCGTGTTCGTAAACGTCGATCGCAGCGCCGGCGATCTTCCCTTCTTTTATCGCTTCTGCCAGGGCTGCTTCGTCGATGATGCCACCTCTGGCACAGTTAATGATGCGGGCCGTAGGCTTCATCTTCGACAGCACCTCAGCGTTAATTAGGTGCAGGGTTTCGGGGGTTTTGGGAATGTGCAGGGTGATGTAGTCGGATTCGCGCATCAGCAATTCGAGTTCTACTAAGCGACAGCCCAACTGTTCGGCTCTTTCGGCGGAAATGAATGGATCGTAGGCCAGCAGCTTCATGCCCATTGCTTTGGCTGCGGCGGCGAAGTGGGAGCCGATTTTGCCCAAACCGACGATGCCGAGGGTTTTTTTGTAAACTTCTACGCCGAGGAAGCGATTGCGTTCCCATTTACCACTTTTGACAGATGCGTTGGCTTCTGGAATGTGGCGGGACATCGAGAGCATCATGGCGATCGCGTGTTCGGCAGCGGCGATCGTGTTACCTTCGGGGGAATTGACGACTACAATTCCTTTACGAGTGGCGGCGGGTACATCTACATTGTCTACGCCGACGCCGGCGCGACCGATGATTTTGAGTAAGTTGCCCGCGTCAATGATTTCTTTGGTAACTTGGGTGCCAGAACGGATCATTAAAGCGTCGTATTCTGGAATAATTCGTACCAGTTCTGCTGCTGACAAACCTGTGTTGACATCAACTTGGGCGACTTGGGAGAGGATGTCAATTCCGGCTTGATCGATCGGATCGGATACTAAAACTTTAGGCATAGCAAGCAATTGAGTGGAATCAGTAACAATAGGCTGAGCGTGCTCAAAGTTGAGGCTTAGACTTGGAGCCGGATATTACAGCTCAGCTTAAGCTTGCCTTTGTGCAGTTTGAATTGTATCTGCATTCGGTCTTGATCTGCCGTTTTTTGTTGGAAAGATTTTAGGTTTCGGGGCGATCGCACTCTCTGAGCGTCTGAAAATCCCCGAACTGCTTAGCTAGTAAGTCTTTTCCGACTATAATAAATTCTAGGTGTCCAAACCTAACTATCAGGAATTGTGTTTAATGAATTATCTTATCGCCGTACTGCCCGATCGAATGCAAGCCGAAGCTGCCTACTGTGCTCTAGAAAAAGAAGGCTTACCGATGAAACAAGTCAGCATTTTGGGCCGCGGCTACAAAACTGCTGATGAATTTGGTTTGATCGACCCCAACCAGCAAGCGAAGAAACAAGCTAAACTCATGGCTATTTGGCTGGTGCCCTTTGGGTTTATTGCTGGTTGTACTTTCAGTCTGATTACTGAGTTGAAGACTTTTGCTTGGGCGGGAGAAATTGGCGATCATCTGATCGGTGGCGTACTAGGTGCGATCGCCGGTGCGATGGGCAGTGTTTTTGTTGGAGGAGCCGGCGGCATGGCTTTTGGTAGTGGCGACGCTTTACCCTACCGCAACCGTTTGAATGCTGGCAAATTTTTGATTGCGGTGAAGGGTACTGATGATTTGACGGGGAAAGCTGCTAATATTTTGCGGCAGTTTGAACCGGAAAATATGCAAGGTTATACAGAGACTTAGTTATTTGTTGACTGTTAACAGTTAACAGTTGACTGTTATTTGTTAACTGTTCGCTGTTGACTGTTGTCATTCTACTCACGTAATATTTGGAGACAGTTATGGAATCACAAACTATCGCCCTGCCTTCTCCCCTAGAATTAACGCTCGAATTAACTGACGAGCAGTTTTTTCAGTTGTGTCAAGAAAACCGGGATTTAAGATTTGAACGTACTGCTAATGGAGAATTAATTATCATGTCACCTACGGGTAGCGAGACTGGCAGACGGAATTCAGAACTAAGCTTTCAACTTCAATTTTGGAGCCGTCAAAATAAGCATTTGGGACTTGCTTTTGACTCTTCAACTGGATTTAAACTGCCCGATGGTTCAGATATTTCTCCCGATGCTGCTTGGGTGCGGCGCGATAGGTGGGATGCTTTAACTGCGGAACAAAAAGAGAAATTTGCGCCGATTTGTCCTGATTTTGTAGTGGAATTGCGATCGGCTAGCGATTCCCTAGAAAAATTGCGGGCTAAAATGAAAGTGTACATCAAAAATGGAGCGAAGTTGGGATGGTTGCTCGATCGCAAAAATAGACAAGTTGAAATCTCCCGTCAAGGTTCAGATGTGGAAATTTTATATTCCCCTGTAACTTTGTCAGGTGAGGATGTATTGCCGGGTTTTGTTTTGGATTTAAGTGATATTTTGTAGGTTGATATTAATTATGGCAAGTTTGCAAAGAGAAGAACTGTTAAAAGGTATCGAAAATCGCGAATCCGTGGCGCGAGTGATTGATGGCGCTGAACAAGCAATTAAAAATTGGGAAGTTACTCTGACTGATTTTCTGTCGCCTCCTGAATTAGCGGATGCTAAGGTTGTATTTAATCGTTTAAGTGACGTGGAGTTAGTGGCTTGGGGCGGCTATCCGCAAGCTGAAAGACAAAGAATTGCGATCGCGCGATCGGAAATGTCGATCGACTCTGCTAGTGTTAATATTGCTGCGATAGAAATAGCTGGCAATTTCCTGTTCGATACCGCAAGTCACCGCGATTTTTTGGGGGCGATGTTGGGTACGGGAATTGTCCGCGAAAAAACTGGCGATGTGATTGTTTTGGGCGAACGCGGGGCGCAAGCCATTGTCATGCCTGAGATGGTAGAGTATTTGGAGATGAGTTTACAGCAGGTGCGATCGGTTCCCGTAAAAACTCGGCGCATTGAGTTGACTGAGCTCAAAATTAGAGAACCGAAAAAGAAAGAATTGACAACAGTTGAAGCCTCGATGAGATTGGATGCTGTCGCATCTGCTGGATTCGCAATGTCTCGCAGCAAAATGGTAGATTTAATTGATAGTGGTGATGTGCGAGTTAACTGGAAAGACATCACTCAAGCTAGTTATAATGTCAAGTCGGGAGATTTAATCGCTGTTAGCGGCAAGGGAAGATTGGAAATTGGGGAAGTAGCTGTTACCAAAAAAGAACGGTATCGAGTGCAATTAACTCGGTATTTGTAGGTCAATTCGGATATTTGATGTGTGCTTTATATATTTTAACAATTATTTTGACGAGGAACCTGTAAAATAATTAAATAGGGAATAGGTGAGTTTTATGGCGCGTCTTACCGATCGAGCTTTTGAAATTCTGCGGGCAGAAGTTGAGAAATGTGCTGCGGCAGAAGGTATAGCTGGTGATGTGTATCAGAGGATGGTAGTCAAGCGATGGGAGAAAATGCGATCGCAAAATGGCACTTTCGCCTCGATAGAAGAAATCCGCGACACTTTCAAAGATGAATTTCCCAACTTCAGCGAAAAAGCTCTCAAAGAAGCTGTTAAAGCCAACCGCCCGCCCGGATTGTTCAGCAAAATCATCTGGGTTGGGGGTTTTTTGGGGGCTGGGGCGGGGATAATTTGGCTGCTAAACTTGCCATTTCCGATGATTCGCTGGCCAGTTGCGAAGACAATGCCGATATTATTGTTGCCCAGTTTTATCAGTATGGATCAAAATTATCGGCAGGCGATCGCCCTGGTAGAACAATCCGATCAATTAATCAATAAAGCCACGGCTGCGGCGGATTTCGACTTGGGCGAAACCAAAGCAAAACAAGCGCAAAAACACCTCGACGCCTTGCCGGTTTGGTTTTTAGGTTATTATCCACAAACCTACTGCTCTTTTTTTGGCTGTACTTGGCGCTTTACAGTAGATGAATTTCAAGCAGCCCGTAAAAATGTCGGGCGCATGGATGCCCAGATTTTCCAGCAAAAAAATGCCTTTACTCAGTTAACTCAAGTCGAAGAAAACCTCACCACTGCGAAACAGCAGTATCAGCAAGCAAAAAATGCGGCCGATAGACAAAAAGCTAGCATAAATTGGCAAAGTGCGATCGACCAACTCAATCAAATTCCCGCAGAAACCCTAGCAGGAAAAACTGCTCAGAAAAAACTCCAAGCAGCAGAAAGAGACTTTCAAGCAATGGGCGGCGTCGCCACCGGTTCGGTGCGTGCGGACAACTTAATTGAAGCTGCTAAAGAATTTGCCTTAACTGCCGCCTCCGCATCCCAGAAACCGCCCCATTCAGCAGAAACTTGGCAAAAAATAGCAGATTTGTGGCAACAAGCCATTGAGCGTCTGGCCCAAATTACATTTGATAATCCGGGCTATCTCAACGCTCAAACAAAACTAGCTGAATATCAAAATAATTTAGGCACTACACAGATTCGACTGAAAGCAGAGAGAGAGTCAGTGGAAGCTTTTAACCGGGCTAAAAGCTTGTTTGCAAACTTCCAAACTAACCTAAATTCTACCAGTCAAAATCCCGGTTACGCCCTCGGCCAATTGCAGGAAATTATCAACCAATTAGAATCNNAAACCAGGAACAACTGTTTATACAGAAGCGCAAAAATGGCTGCAATCGGCTCGAAAAAAACAGCAACAATGGCAAAAGACTTAAAGATTGGGAATATGGGGAAACGGCTTAAAAAAAAATACCCATTCTGTCATTCTGAGCGAAGCAAAAAAAATACCCATTCTGTCATTCTGAGCGAAGCGAAGAATCTAGCGAGATTCTTCGCTTCGCTCAGAATGACACGTAGGCTTTGCGTAATTCCTGTAACAAATAACAAATAACAAATAACTAATTACCAAACCGGGTCAATATAAAGATTAATTGTTACTTGCTCTTTTCCCGAAGGTACGCCGGAAATACAAGCACAAATTATCTCTCCGTCTTCCAGTTCCACTTCGCAAGCGTGACAAGAACCCATGAGACAGCCCGTAGGAATAGAAACTCCTGCACGTTTAGCGACATCCAGCAAAAGCTCTCCCGGTTCAGCTTCAACTGTTACATTTTCTGGTAAAAAAACAATTTTTGTCATTCAAACTTCACCTAAGCTACTAATGACTAATGACTGCTGACTAATGACTAATAACTACCCTAAAATCTGCTTGATATCTAAATGCTTTTCAACGGTATCAGCCAGAGTGTCCAAAAGAGCTTCTCGCTGTTCTCTATAATTAGGAATTCCTGTAGGAAGAGCCCGCAATCCTCGCTGCTGCCGCAAGTGATTTAACCAAGCGCGCCGCCAAGCTCCATTATCAAAAACACCGTGCAAGTAAGTGCCCCAAATGGATTGGGAATTATTGACCATTCCCAAACTAGGATCGTCAAACAGTGGTTGAGTCAAATCTGATGCTAACATTTGCGTTCTTCCTTGGTGAATTTCGTAACCTGAAACTGGTAAACCCGGTTGAGGATAGTTAGAAGTTACGGTACGTTGGCGGGCAATTTTATGAGGGGCGATCGCAGTTTTCAAAGGTAACAATCCCAACCCTTTAAATTCTCCCTGTTCTCCCTCAAGACCTTCTCGATCGACTATACTTTCTCCCAGCATCTGAAACCCGCCACAAACTCCCATCACCGTACCGCCAGCAGTTAAATAGTTTTTAATCGCTTCTGTCATACCGGTTTGCCGGAGCACCTGCAAATCAGAAATTGTCGTTTTAGAGCCTGGTAAAATTACCGCATCTGGATGCCCTAACTGGTCTTTGGGGCTGACATATTTGACTGTGACAGTAGTTTCCGACTCCAGGGGGTCAAAGTCGGTAAAATTAGAAATTCGGGGCAAGCGGATGAC
>DMYK01000457.1:2834-7506 GCA_003483675.1 Microcoleaceae cyanobacterium UBA11344 | reverse complement strand
TAAATTGTTTGCCGGCATTTCCTCGCGGCTCAAATGCCGATCGCGCGTGCGATCGTACAAATCGAGACAAACTAATCTGAGACTGGGGATTGTCAACTTAGAATGATTAACCCGCGAGTCCGGTTGTAGCTCAGCCGCCCCTGTATCCATTGCCTCTGTTTGGTTGTGGGCGATCGCCTGGGCCACAAAATTTATTTTACTGAGGCGCGCTGCGTAGCGAGTGCCAAATCTGTTTTGGTTGTACATCCAGACGCTGACTTTTTCCACCTCCAAAGTGTGGGCTGCCGCCTCGGTAATTTTGCGAATTCCCACATTCAGCGCGCCGTTGTTGAGAGTTCCCTGTCGCCCTAGCTGCAACAAAGCCAAACTCTGGCGGCGGAGTTGCTTTTCGCTTTCTTGCAGGATTTGTTCAGCTTCCTTGCGCTTGGTGAGGTCGTACAAGGCGCACAAGGCCGTCGGCTGACCGTTCAACAGCAGGGGCTGAACGGAGATCATTGCCCAGAAGGGGCTGCCGTCTGCCTTTTTGCAGTAAAGCTCGTAGTCTTGGATGTACCCGTTTCTTTGAAAACATACTGCGAGTGTGTCGAGTACCTTTTGGCGATCTCCGGGATTGAAGTAAAAGTCTGGGGTGTGGTGGCCGATCAATTCTGCTAGGGGTATGTCGAGGAGAGAACCCAATTGATGATTCGCATACAGAATTAAGCCGTCACAAAGGCGAGAAACCAAGATCGGGACAGGAGTTGCCGCGACGATCGCCTGGAACTGCTGTTCATCTTCTAGAGTACAGTGGCGATCGGACTTCTCTGCTTTGTCGAGCGGGTGGGCTGTCGTTGTGTCGGTGTGTTCTGTGGTAAACGACCGCAAGTTTTCCAGGTCGGCCCTCTTTGACAGCATACCGCGTTTCAGTTCAAGTAATTGGGCCCGCAAGCTCTGAACTTCCAAAAGTAGCTGTTCTCTAGATTGTTCTTCTTCCTGCATAACGGTTGACTATTGATAATTTGTAGTCTGTCCAGAAGTTTTTTTACTGTTGGCTGCTATCTTAACTATGACTAAGTGCCTTTAACTTCTCCACTATCAATTACCCAACCGAGACGGTAACTGTGCGTAGTGGATGTGCTGATCCTGTTTTCGGGTCTCGGCGGTGGGACTCTGGTTTGGCTGTTGTCAATGCTTATTCCAATTCCAACTGCAAGGAAGGCATCAGCCGCTGCAAATTCTTGAGGGTCTTTCCCTGCCAAGGTATGGTCTTGGAGCCTTTTACGGCGATCTGAATGTTCTTTTGCTGGCGCACTTTAATCACAAATTTTGAGACTATGTTAATTCCAGAACTATTTAGAAATTCTAGCTGTCGCAAGTCTAGAGTAATCGTTTTTGGCTCCCTGTCAGCCAGGTCGTTGAGCATCTGGACGATCGGCGCGTATTCTTCCATCTGGCTGAGCCGGAACGAGCCGCAGCAGGTCACTGTTTCAGTAGCGCGATCGTACTGGATGCTGTAATCTTTGGTGTTAATCTCCATAATTTTTGCAGTTGTCCGTTGATAACCGAAGCGGTCACTGAGCGAATAAGGCGGTCACGCCCGCGTAGTCGAAGTGCGCGACTGTTGGGCCGTCCGCGATCCGGCGACCTTACCCTTGATGTTATTTGCACGGCCTGTACTGCCAACAGTACCATTGAGAAGTGATCCCGTTATCAGTCCTGCAGGGGAGCGTGAGAGCGACTCGCGGACGGCCCGCTGAGTGGTGTGCTGTTGTACAAAACCTGCTTTTGCCGGAGTTGCCCGTGATTAATTGTGTATTTTTTCTCAATTTCTATTGACAATTTCACCAAAATGTGAGATGTATTTGAGCTCTTGCACGACTGTGAGTAGAGGAGTGTTTAATGGCAATTTCAGAAATTACAGAAAAGCTTTTGGCTGCTAAAAAAACTAAGGGAATTAGTTTGGCAGAGTTGGAAAAAGTTGTAGGTCGTGATGAAGTTTGGATTGCAGCAGTTATTTACCGTCAAGCAGCAGCATCCCAAGAGGAAGCCGAGAAAATTTTATCAGCTTTAGGACTTGACATCTCCGCCTCGGCGGCCCTGACAGAACCTCCGTTAAAAGGTGGTTTAGATCCGGCGGTTCCGGTTGACCCCCTGATTTATCGGTCCTATGAAATTGTGCAGAATAAACCGCAATTTAGGTTCAGAAAAATACTGCGGCAAAGCCCCCCATCCGGGACGAATTGCATTGAATCCCACGGGCAAACTTGGGTAAACATCCTCTATTTTGATTTCTAAAACGTCTCCCGGTTCCGCGTTGTTAACATAAATCGGGCCGGTTAGCAAGTGCGGGCCTGGGCCAACTTTGCGATCGATCGACAAATTTTGACAAATATCTAAAAATTCCGGGGTGAGAAATTCCGGCGGTGCCTTGTCAGCAACGTAAAATCCCGAATAAGTTTCCACATCAATGCGATCGCCCGAATCAACGATTAAGGCTGGTTTAAGATTCGGAGAGAAACCGCCCAAATGTACAGTTTGGCAATTAGCCTTGAGAAGATGGTGAGTCATATCTATTTGAGATTTAAAATGAGATTATGTTAAGATTGTTACATCAGCCTGTTGAGAATAATGCAACATCTCAGTTACATTCTAGATAAATTTTACCCGAAAATGGATTTTGCGATCGTGGGAGTGATGCCCGACGCCAACGGCATTGGCAAACCAGATATTTACATAGCAAAGTAATTTTGTCATTCTGAGTGAAACTTTGTCATTCTGAGTGAAACGAAGAATCTCAAAGCCTTGTCACACCGTTACCAAGCGTAACTCCTGAACTAATAATTAATAACCCATAACCAATAACTAATAACTAATAACTTATGTTTACACCACTCCCCGAAGAAATAGAAAATCCGAGAAATTCTCCTCGCAACCCCTGGTTTTTTGCTATCTTGCTGTTGATTGTTCTACTGCTTGGTTTAGTTGTGGGGTCTTATCTCAATAAACCCCAACTTCTAACCGATCCATTTTTACAACTCCCAACCGCAAATTCCGTGCGAGTTGTCTGGTTTACCGAATTTCCCGGTACTCGCAACACAGTCGCTTACGGCGAAAAATTGGATCGAATTGTCACTGCAACTACTGTTAAGCTAAGCCGCACTCGCGAAGACAAAGACTCGCGCATCTCCGATGAAATGAAACAGGGCATAATTGATAACCAAATTTTCCGCAATATCTGGCGTCACGAAGCGGAAGTTCCCAAATTAATACCAGGCGATCGCATTCCCTATTCAGTCACCAGCCAAAGAAAAGATGGCGAATCTGTCAGCAGCAAAATTTTCACACTTTCTCCGACACCGCTAGCAGGAACACCGCTGAAAATTCTCCTAACTTCCGATCATCAATTGATGCCAATGACAGCAGCTAACATCCAGAAAGTAGCAGCAACAATTGACAGAGTTGATGCCGTTTTCATGGCCGGTGACTTAATTAATATAGCCGATCGCGCTTCCGAATGGTTCGACGACAATCGCGGCCGCGCCTTCTTTCCCAGTCTCCAAGGGCGGGGCTTCTCCGAAATCGACAAAAACGGCATCAAAACAGTTTATACTGGCGGCGAACTGATTCAACACGCGCCGCTTTTTCCCACCATTGGAAACCACGAAATTATGGGGCGCTTTTCCAAAGTGAGCAAACTAGACGAGCAGTTTAACGACCCTTTCCCCCGCGCTGCTGCTGAAAAAATCTACACTCAAAATGCCTCTAAATTGAATCCAAATAATGATTCAGAAGTGCGAGAAACTTGGATAAAAAACCAGAGTTTTAATAGCGATACCTACAATGAAATTTTTACTCTACCCGGTAACAAAAATTACTATGCTGTCACTTTTGGCGACGTGCGCTTAGTCACTTTGTACGTGACAAATATCTGGCGCACACCCAACTTAGATCCCGGTGCTAGAGGCAGATATCGGGAACGCGACGCAGATTTCAACAATCCCGAAAAATGGGGATACGGACAGCATATTTTTGAGCCAATTGTCAAGGGCAGCGCTCAATATAATTGGCTGAAAGAAGAACTAAATAGTCCCGAATTCCAGCAGGCAAAATACAAAATTGTGATGTTTCATCACCCGCCACATTCTCTAGGCGACAATATTGTACCTGCTTATACTGACCCAGTGCAAATAGTCGATCGCGATGAAAAAGGCAATATTAAAATGGTGCGTTACGAATATCCAAAAGCAAAAGATTATATGATTCGAGATGTCGTGCCTTTGCTAGAAAAAGCTGGCGTGCAGTTAGTATTTTACGGACATTCGCACCTGTGGAACCGCTTTGAAAGTGCCAGCGGAATGCACTTTTTAGAGACTTCTAATGTCGGTAATAGTTACGGTGCTTTTGCGGGGAAAAAACGCAGATTTGTGCCGCCTGCGTATCGCGAAGATTACAGTGCAATTGGAGATCCCAATGGTTTAAATCCTGTGATGCCTACAGCGCCGCTGGTGGGAGAAGATGGTCTGCAACTGCCATATATTGACAGCAATGATATCACGGCTTTTAGCATTTTTGATACGGGTAATGGTGTGGTGAGTAGCTACTATTTTGATACGCGGAAACCTGAGTCAGATGTAGTGAAGTTTGATGAATTTAAATTGAAAAATTCATAAATTGCCAATAAAAAGTAGGGGCG
>DMYK01000457.1:2181-2686 GCA_003483675.1 Microcoleaceae cyanobacterium UBA11344 | reverse complement strand
GCCCCTACAAAACCTTGTCCTTCGCCGGTGGTACAACACCAATTTTATTTAAACCTGCATCAATATCCCTAAGTAATTGAAAATCTGCTTCTGGTAAAAGGCTAACATCAGAGTGTTTTTCCAGAAAAGAGAATGCTTGCCGAAATTCACGGGGGTTTGTGGCGATCGCACAATCAAAGTGACAAGGTATAATTCTGTCAAAATCCCAACTCGCAACCCGATTCGCCCAATCGAGAGTTTCCTGCGGCGCGCGATTGAGAATCAAAGCTTGCAAAATCGGTGCGACAAACAATCGCCCTCCCCCCCGCAAAGCCTCAAACGATCGCCCCCAATCCATTTTCCACAGGAACGGAAACAACCCGAAATAGGCTTTTCTAGAGCGTTCTGGGGCTGTGAGAGCATTGCCTAACACGGAGCTCCACGGGTGAATTTCCAACACGCTAGGGCGAAAATACATGGCAAATAGAGCAATTCTCTGCCATCCTTTACGCCGATTTTCCTGAGT
>DMYK01000457.1:0-2089 GCA_003483675.1 Microcoleaceae cyanobacterium UBA11344 | reverse complement strand
GTGCGCGATCGCCTGTGAAACAGCGCCACTTCCGCAAACCAACCTAAACGAAGGTCGATCGGGCCAAGAATCGCCAAATCAAATTGATCGCCAAAAGGCGTTTCACTGCTGTCAAATGGCAATACAGACGTGCGTTTAGCCGGAAAACCCAGCCAACTCAGCGGCAAATTCAGCGGAAAACTCCAATGCTGAGGGGCGACAAACACCTGGGCACCGGGAAAACACCTCGCAAAAGGGCCAACAAAAACCTTGTGTTCAATGCCCGAAATAGTTGTCAACAAGATATACTTAACCTCACCATGTTCTGCTACCAACTCATTTAGCAAGCGGATACATTCAGGAGTCGGCGCAACAGGGGCGTAGACAAGAAGGCCTTCAGGTTCGAGTTTAATCACCGTCATCCGAATCGGGACAACGACATAGAAAATACCCTGAAGTTGGTCAAAAGTCCAGATTGTGTCCTTAACAATTTCCTTGCGGATCGTCCGTCGCTTACCATAGGGATATATGGGGACGATCGGCCAAAAAGGCCATGAGAAGTCCCTAGAATCAATCTGTTCTGATGTTGTAGTACCTTCACCTTCTGTCACTCTGCGACTCCTGCCGAATTTCTGATCGAACTATTATTATTTATAGATTAAGTTATCCCCTAGATCAATCGGTATCAGAATTATTCAACTCTATCCTCTCTTTCTCTGCGCCCTCTGCGCCCTCTGTGGTTAAAACATCCAGAAACAACCGTAAACAATGTGACCTATCCTGATACAATAATAAGTTGGCAAAAATTATCGACTTAATAGCTATGACACAAAACTACCGCATCACTCTTTTACCCGGAGACGGAATCGGCCCTGAAATTATCGCTGTGGCCGTAGATGTCCTCAAAATTGTCGGCCAACAATTCGACATCGGCTTTGAATTTGAAGAAGCTTTAATGGGAGGCGCTGCTATTGACAAAACAGGGAATCCACTCCCTGAAGAAACTCTAGAAATGTGCCGCAACAGCGATGCTGTATTATTAGCAGCAATCGGCGGTTACAAGTGGGATAATTTGCCCCGCGAACAACGCCCGGAAACAGGATTGTTAGGGCTGCGTGCAGGATTAGGATTGTTTGCAAATTTGCGTCCAGCGACTATTTTACCACAATTGATTGATGCTTCTTCTTTGAAACGGGAAATTGTCGAAGGCGTGGATATTATGGTCGTCCGCGAATTGACTGGGGGAATTTATTTTGGGAAGCCAAAGGGTATTTTTGAGACAGAAACTGGGGAAAAACGCGGTGTCAATACAATGGCTTATACCGAGTCGGAAATTGACCGAATCGGGCGAGTTGCTTTTGAGACGGCCAGGAAGCGCGGGAAAAGGTTATGTTCGGTGGATAAAGCGAATGTTTTGGATGTTTCGCAACTGTGGCGCGATCGGATTATTACCCTTTCTCAAGAATACCCCGATGTCGAACTTTCTCACCTCTACGTTGACAACGCATTAATGCAGTTAATTCGCTGGCCGAAACAGTTCGATACAATTGTGACCAGCAATTTATTCGGCGACATTCTTTCCGATGCGGCGGCGATGTTAACTGGTAGTATTGGAATGCTACCTTCTGCTAGTTTGGGAGCAACAGGGCCGGGAGTTTTTGAGCCCGTTCACGGTTCAGCGCCGGATATCGCCGGACAAGACAAAGCAAATCCGCTCGCTCAAGTTTTGAGTGCATCCATGATGTTACGCTATGGATTGAATCAACCGGAAGCTGCGAATAAGATTGAGCAAGCGGTTGTGGAAGTTTTGGATCGAGGTTATCGCACTGGTGATATCATGTCGGAAGGCATGAAAATCGTCGGCTGTCGGGCGATGGGCGATGCTTTGATTGAAGTGTTGTAAAGTCGATCGGCCTGGTAGGGGCGGGTTTTACGAATATTTGACGCACACAAACAATCTCATAAACCCGCCCTCACACAATTAATAATCTCGATCAACCTTGACTTTGATCGAATGGAAAAAATGTACTTTTGATTAAATAGAAAAAATGTACATTGAGGTTGACCGCTGGGTTGGGGCGGGTTTTTGAGATTGTATGTTTTTGGCAAT
>DMYK01000014.1 GCA_003483675.1 Microcoleaceae cyanobacterium UBA11344 | reverse complement strand
TTATTGATAATTTTGTTGATCCGTTGGAATGGGATGATTTTTGCCAACGGGGGCGAGTGACTTCGGAGGAGTTGCTGCGCGGGCGAGGGGATTTTGTCGAAATGTGCGATCGATCGGCTGTGAGTGCTGCAATTCAACTCGAAAACCGGGTGAATCAATTGCAATTGCGCTTGAATCGGCTGTCTCAATCGGAACAGCTTTTAGAGTCGGTATTGGCGACGGAAATTAGCACCGAAACTGTGTTAAGTCAAGCTGTTTTAGCGGGAATTCGTCATCCGCGTCTGACTCTGGAATCTGTTGGATTTATTGTGATTTCTGGGCGTGCTCCTGTCAAGTCGGAGGATGAAGGGTAATTTGTTTGGGTGAAGTGCGATCGCTCTTTTTGAGAAAGGGCGATCGCTCTTTTTTTACCGCAGATGACAGCAGATAAACGGGGATGGACGCGGATGGATGAAAGGGATCTCGTGCTTATCGACTAAACATCCTCAAAAATTGCTCCCCGCTGCTGTAGACTTACCTGCATCTCCTCCGAAAGTCCTGAATTGTTTCCGAATTGCGCTGACTCGACATTCGCACCACTGAGATTCGCATTTATTAAGTTCACTTCCACCAGATTTGCACCGCACAAATTCGCACCGCTGAGGTTAGCTAAAGCTAGACTTGCTCGATGCAAATCTGCACCCTTCAAATCTGCATTTCCTAAGAAAGCGCCACTCAAATCTGCACCGCCGAATTTGGCATTTTGCAGGTTGGCGTCGCTGAAATCGGCATCGCTTAAGTCTGCACCCCGGAAATTTGCCCGATCGAGATTTGCATCGCTAAAATCCACTGCACTCAAAGTAGTTCCCCGCAGGTTAGCGCCCCCGAAATCCTCTGCTAGATTGAGATTGGCGATTTTTGCCAACTCCGCAAAGTTGTCGGTTTTGGCTCCAATAATTCGATCGACTATTTCCTGCAATTCCGCTTCTGGTTGCGGGACAATTTCCACCTCGCGCCTTTCAACCCTGGGCGAATCGTAGCACAATATCGCCCTACTCAGAGCTGGTTGGAGTTTATTTGTTTGCAGATATACTGTCAGTATTCTTGCTAAAATAGAATGTTGATTTGGGGTGATGTNNGGCATCTGTTAGATAAATATCTTCTTTTGCTACTTCAAAAACCGCTTCAATCCGAAATGGTTTTGCAGCCAATTCTCCCAGTTTCGCAGTTTTTAGCAAACCTTTTAATACTGGTTTCCCCCCTTCTATTGCAAAAATCCAAGCTGGTTTTGTAGCGTCGCCAATAGTTGAAACGTGACAAAATGTGCAGCCATTTTGAGCTATTTTTTCCTGCGAGCTTTCTCTCACGCCCCGCTGATTTTCAGTCAATAAAACTTCTGCACTGCTGGCTTTTGCACTGCTTTGAATTTCCGGCGTTTTTTCGGTGGGCGACAGTTGGAAATCACCGACTAATTGACGCGCTGCTAGGGGCATTTCGCTGTTTTCCAGATTTAGCTTGAGCGTACCGCCTTGCAGTCCAAATTTGACGCGGCCACCGAGCATTGGGAACCAATGCTCGTTAAAATTGAGGCTCAAGTAAAGGTCGAGGTGCTGGGTTTCAGTTGCACCCGACGAAACTGGAATTGCTTCTAATTGCATCCACAAGCAATCTGGATATTTGTTGTGAGACTCTAGCGATCGCATATCGGGTAGAATTGCTGGCACTACCAGCCTGTAGAGATTTCGATTACTGTCCAATCTCTAATCTATCACAATACAGCATTTTTTCATCCGTTTAAATTGTAAATTTTGTTTAATTTGATCCGCAATTTATTGGTTTTGCTGAATTTGGCTTTTTACCCAACCCCGAAAGGATTTAACTAATTCCAAATAGTCCATTGTTTCTGCCTGTTGCAGAAATCTGACAATTTCTAAAATATGGAGAGCCGGAAATGCTAAACTGCGATCGCAATCAACATACCTTTGATTTTCCAATCTATTAATTCTGAGCTGCGATCCATTATAGATCCAAACTTCCGGCACTCCCAGATCGGCATAAACCTGCAAGCTATTTTCCGAACTGCTGGTAAGATCAATTTCCACCACTAAATCCGGCGGCGGATCTTGACTCATATCGAGTCTTTTTTTGCCTTTAATTGCACTAATGTTCTGGATGTAAAAACATTCATCCGGTTCTGCACCAATAAGTTCAGGACGTTTGAATGTGGTAGAACCGAGGGGTGCAATTTTGATTTCTAGTTCTTCAGCCAAAGTTTCGACAAATCGACCTATTACTTGTTTGTAAAGTTCGTGTTCTGGGGACGGCACTATAATTTCAAGATTGCCACGATTGTACGTCAGCCGCAGTCGCCGCTGACTGAGTTCAGCCAGTAAGGTTTCGTAGGTTTGCCAACTGATACCTGATAGCTGGATGAATTGTTCTGGCGGGGTGAGAGTTTCAGCGGTCATAGGGCTATTTTGGTGAAGAGTTCGCACTTTTGGATTATATCATCAACTCAGCTCGCTCGCTCTCTAATTACTTACAGGACTTAGGCAAAACCTATGTGTCATGAGTCAAGTGAAACGCAGTGAAGCGAAGCGGCGGGCGAGATTCTTCACTTCGCTTGCGCTCGTTCAGAATGACAGAATTTCGTTGAAATGCAGGACTGACTTAGTGAAAAAATGTGCGATCGTTATGACAGAATTTCGTTGAAATGCAGGACTGACTTAGTGAAAAAATGTGCGATGGCTACGCCCTGGCTTGCGCCTACGATCCAGCATCTTCACTCACCAATCTGCACTGGAAATATCGCAGATAAATCCAGAGACAAATCTGGAAAACCCGGAATTATAACAGCCTCATTTGGCAAAACAACTCGTTGCAATTGATAACTAAAATCACCTTGTCTTTTTTGATAAGGTTCGCTGTGCATTTCCAGTTGATGATCCACCAAATTAAAGATCCAATAATTAGGAATGCCCGCTTCAGCATAGAGAGATAACTTAGTTTTCTGATCGTACTTCAAAGTAGAATCAGAAACCTCAATTACCAACAAGATATCAGCCGGCTCCGGGTGAGAAGATAAATAATTGTCATCACGATTGCGAGCNNCATCAGGCTCTGGTTCGCTATCAGCAGACAAAATAATCGGCTCTTGACCGCGCACGATCGCTCTTTTTCCTAGTAGCGGGTACAACTCTCCTAACAGCAGCGAATTACAAACAGAGTGCAGCGTACTTTTAGCAGCCTTGATGATAATTTCTCCACGAATCAATTC
>DMYK01000237.1 GCA_003483675.1 Microcoleaceae cyanobacterium UBA11344 | reverse complement strand
TTGGCCCACCGTGACGCCCAAACAGTCCAGTAAGCTAGCTGGAAGGTTGCAGAAATTTCTGCTGAACCTTGTGCTTCCCAGTCGGCAATAATTTTTGACCAAGCCGAATTAAAAGCTAATCGGGATTCTTCCTTTTCTTGGTGGCTTTCTTTACTGATTGGCGTGGCTGTTTTGCCATTATTTTGAATCTGCCCTTTTGGCTCTTTTCGCCAACTATTGATATCGGATTGTGAGAGACTCAAGATGAATCTTCTGTCGTGAACAGGATATTCTAAATGAATTCCTGATTTGAGAAACGTCCGGTATTCCAAAACAGGGAGTTTGCCTTGTTCAATCCATTGCTGGCGTTCTTGTGTCGAACATTTGAGCAGTTTTTCTAATTCTACTGGCTCGACGGCCAATTCACTTTTGAATGTGTCCCAAAATCTTGCTTGTTCGGCTGCGTTTACTTCCAGCACGGATACAATTGTGCTGACGAGGTGGTCTGTTTTGTGTTGGCAATTGTCGGAAAGTCCTAAAAAGTCAAGGAGTTGGGCTTTGAGTATGGGTCTGGAAGAGATTAGCTCGGCTAACATGAGAAGCTCCAGTAGAGTCAGAACTTGCGCTTTTGTTGAATTTGCAAGATTTGCACAAGTCTATATATCTTACGGCAATTCAAGGGGCGATCGCCCGCAATTCACACCAAAATCAGCAGAAATACTCAAAACCCCAGACTGCGGTCGATCGGCCTTTGGGCTAAAATCGATAATTGCGATCGCGCACCCACAAACTCACGGGCACAGCATGACCTTTTTTGTCCACCTTCACTTCTACCACAAAAGATTGCCTTTGTCCCCTTTGAGCTTCGCCAATCTCGTTATTGACTTTTTCCCTTTCATTTTCTGGCATATAATAAGTTTCTAAACCATATTCCATCCGCCAGCCATCATATTTACCCTGAATTGCGATTTGATTTGCCGGCAAATTGGCGGGAATTTCCCAACTGACGCGCACGGGTTTCCAAGCTTTTGGACTGCCAGAATTAGTTGCATCTTTTGGCGATTCCAAAATCACATAAAAACTGGTTCCAGACTTGACATTGTGCGTCTTTTGCTCTCGACAAACAGTNNCCGGGAGGACAAGGTATTTTGTCGCCCGGTAAATCTTTCCAGCCCGGTAATTTCTCAAGATTGTTTGGCTGAGAAATATCATAGCTCAAAACTTGGTAATATCCGCGCAAAAAGTCGTAAGGATCTACAGGTACTGTTTGCAAAACAACTGTTTTGCCAGTTACAAAAGTGTAAACCGCTGGAGCGGGTACTGCGACAATTAGTCCGATTTGCAGCAACAAAGGAATCCACAGCCGCCACGCAGGAATGCGTTTCGCCTCCGGGGGAAGCTGAAACAGATTTGTTGTATCGGGATTTTGAACTAATAAATTAATGTTGTTTGTGTTCATATTAGGTATGGGTTATATTGTTTACGGTTGTTTCGGAATGATTCAACCACAGAGACCGCAGAGTCCGCAGAGGAAGAGAAGAGAGAGAGATGAATAATTTCTATTCATCTTTGGTGGCGAAGTGCCGCTCGAACCACAAACCAGCGGCAATGACACCAATTCCACACAGCACAAATACAAAAGATTTCAGCAACAATTCTGTGTTATATTCAAACAATCGGCTGATTATTTGCAAGGTTATTAATACCATCCCGCCCCAAAAAGTCTGGCGGTTTCCTAGTGCTAAACCTTCTCGGAGTAAACCGACGGCTAGCAGAAATAATAAAACGTTAAACAGAAAAGTTGCTAATTGTGGAATTGGAGAAAAATTTAGATGGTAAAGCGGTATTAAGGCGGTGATGATTATCAAAATGGCGATCGCACCTGTAGTCAAATCCACTCCTTTTTGTTTTGGTCGCCGCAGTTCCAAACGTCCCAAATGCAGCCACTCAAACACCGTTAAAGCACCCAAAACAGCTAGATTTGTCAAAACACTCCAATCCAGGGGAATTTGCGAAGGACTGGGCGAATCTTGCCACAGCCAGTGGAAGGAAAGAAAGTAAAAAAGGCCAGCCAAAAACACCAATGCTAAACTGCGGGCGGTAGCTTGAAACAGTCTGCTGTCTATATTCGGCCACATTGCATCGTCGTATCCCCACAACAAAGCGGGTGGTAGGGCACAAAACATGGCGACACCCCAGTTGGGATTTAATCCTTGGGCGATCGACATTTGTAGGGAAAAAATTAGGACGATCGCACCTAGGGCAAAGATAGCACGCGATCGACACCAATAAGCCAGCGGTACAAACATGATACTCGCTGCGATCGGCATTTGTCGCACCAAAACTTCCAGCCAAGAAAACTCGATTTTAGAAGAGAAATCTAACACAGCTAGCCAATAACCTAAACCGATTAAAAGTGCTGACAAAACGCCCAAAGAAGTTAAGCGCAAACTGTAAGCCATTCCGAGCACGCCGATTCCCCAAGCGAGAAAAAGTCCGTAGGAAGAACCGCCAATATGAAACATCTGCGCCATCAAAGCCATATTTGCTCCTAAAATCAGAGCTCCTAACAGCAACAATCCTTCACCTAATAGTTTTGAGCGCCCTGTTGTTGCGGGTATATTTGGATTGGAGTTTTTGCTTCGGGATGGGGGAATTCGCCACAGATAGAAACCGGCTACATTAACTGCTATGAAAAGACTTAGCAGCATTGCGACTCTCACTTCTCGTGACCAAACTTGCCAGTTTGCTGCTACAAAGGTGATGACACCTATCGCCAGGAGGATGCTACCGAGGCCGATGAGAATGCTTAAGAAGCGGTTGCGGGAGGCGGTTTCGAGTGTGTTAAATTGGTAGCGATCGGCAAGTTGTTGGTAAAATGAACTGTCGATGAGTCCTTCAGCTTCCCAGAGTTTAGCTTGCGATCGCAATTCTCGTCGAAATTTATCTGAAATCATTGTTTATATTCCAGAGGATTTGAGCCGTGATAGTTTTTAATATGTCAGTTGTCGAGTAATTGTAGGTGGAAGGTGGGACAGTTTTTGAAGTTGCACAGCAGATTTGATATCAATCATTATAGTGCTTTTTAATTATTTGAACTAACCGCGAAGACGCGAAGAGCGCGAAGTCAGAACTGCATCTTCTTCTTGATCTTCCTTCGCGTCCTTAGCGCCTTCACAAAATCCTCACCGTACCACTCAAAAATCTTACTCAAATAAAGCGTCTTTTTCCCAGTATCATACCGCACCTTGTCGGGATTATTCATAAAACCCTTCGCGTCTGTTTCCAGTTTAGTTCGCACCGACTCCGGGAAATAAGCCCCGCGACGCAACATCGGACATCCAACAGAAGCGCAAACTGCCCCCCAATTTGCATTT
>DMYK01000069.1:11444-19876 GCA_003483675.1 Microcoleaceae cyanobacterium UBA11344 | reverse complement strand
CGGGGGCTGCGAGTATTAACAGACTTTGAAATGGAACTCCAGATGGCCCACACCAATAAAACCCTGTTGGGTGAAATTGAAACAGTCTTTTTGGCTACCTCTAACGAATACAGCTTTTTAAGTAGTAGTGTAGTTAAGGAAATAGCCAAGTTTGGAGGCTCCGTAGATCATCTTGTTCCGAAACACGTCGCTCTAGATATTTACAAATGTTACGCCAGCAGGAACCAACTCGCATCGAACCAGAAAGCACCGGACGCAGCACTGAGCACGAACCAGCTCAGCATCCAGCAGCCTTCGGAGACGACACCAGAACCACAGGAGTAGACATCCAGCGGGAATTGAACCGACTTGAGGAAATTGTTCTCGATAGTCCGCGAATTCCCATGACTAGACGCACTCTGATAGATGAAGAACAGTTGCTCGACCAGTTAGACTTGGTGAGGCTGAATTTGCCGATCGCCTTTCAGGAAGCAGAACTGATTATCCGACACAAAGACGATTTGCTTCAAGAAGCCGAACTTTACGCGACTAAAGTCGTAGAAGCAGCAGAACGGCGAGCGGCAGAGCTTTTAAACGATATGGGTCTGATCCAACAGGCGAAGGTAGAAGCCGATCAGTTGCGACAGCAAGTTTTGCTCGACTGCGAAGCAATTCAGCAGGCGACGCTGGCGGAAGTTGAACAAATTCGCTACCAGGCTCAAGAAGAATTGGCAGAAATGAGAGCTAGAGCCATCTCTGAATGCGAGGATATTCAAAACGGAGCCGACGACTACGCCGACCAAATGTTGGACAATATCGAGCATAAGCTGAGCGATATGCTGCGAGTAGTTCGCAATGGGCGCGATCGGTTAGATAATGTTTCTGGCTCGTGAATCGATCGCCCGAAGGAAGGGCGGGCTTTCCGGCCCACCCCACAGGAAAATTCACTCTTTGTGGAACAGGCATCTTGCCTGTTCTTGATCATGAGTAATGGAAATTTGTGTTTCAATTATAATCAAAAATGCGTGAAGCAAAGCTATATTGTTTAGGACTTACGCATCAAAACCAAAGAAACCGGGTTTTTGCCATTTTTGCCGACTGTAACGAAGTTTTCTCGGAAAAACCCGGTTTCTGACCACCCGTGCGTAAGTCCTATTGTTCTAACTAGGATGGAAAAAAGCATGGTAAAAACTGAAGTAAAAAATGATTTAGAATTTTATGACGAAAATGCCGATAATTGGTGGGACGAAAAATCTAAAATCTATGCTCTTTACCATCTCAATAAACCCAGATTTGAATTTTTCGACAGACACGCGACAAATTGGCAGGGATTGAAAACCTTAGATGTCGGGTGCGGCGGCGGCTTTTCCTGCGAATTTATGGCCGAGAGAGGCGCGATTGTTTCTGGAATAGACCAGTCCCAAAAGTGCGTTCAAGCAGCTATAAATCATGCAGTGATTAGCGGTTTCGAGATTGACTACAGACAAGGTTTTGCCGAAAATATGCCCTACGATGATAATACCTTTGATGTGGTAATTTGTGTTGATGTTCTAGAACACGTTGCCGATTACAAACAAGTTGTGTCAGAGGTTCACCGAATTCTGAAGCCTGGGGGATTGTTCTTTTTTGACACGATTAATCGAACTTTTTCGTCGCAAGTTGTGATGATTGGGCTGATGGAAAATATCTTGGGGGAAATTAGGAAGGGCGTTCACGATTGGGACAAGTTTATTACGCCGGAGGAACTGTCTGTGGTGATGGGTAATACGGGTTTTGGTAATATCGAAATTAAAGGTTTTGATGTGTTTGGAGAAATTGGCGCTCTTTTAACTGAATTAAACAGTTTTTGGGGAAATTTGATGGGCGGAAAGCAGCTATTCCCAGACGCTGATGTTCTCAAGCAAGCATCTCAAACCTTAACATCTAATATCGCTAACTATGTTGATTACAAAAAATATGGGTTGTTTAAAATCAAAATTAATCAGGATACTTCGATTATGTATGTTGGCGTGGGAGCAAAGAATAATTTGTCATGAGTTATTTGTTATTAGTTATTTGTCATGAGTTATTTGTCATGAGTTATTTGTTATTAGTTATTTGTTATGAGTTATTTGTTATTAGTTATTTGTTAGCTGCTACCAATAACTGATGACCGATCGCATTTTTTAGAAATATAGCAACCGCCAAGGCTGTTCAGGCCTTATGGCCATTAAACCCTTCGACTGCGTTGCTCCAGCCCTTCGACTCCGCTCAGGGAACGATAACCAAAGCGCCTTGGCGACTGCTATAACTGAAAATTATTAGCAAGTATTCTGCGGTGCGATCGCCCATCGTAATTTCTTCACCCAAAATTACCACCCACCAAGACTATACACGGTCACTGAGCCCTTCGACCACGCTCAGGATAAACTCCGTCGAAGTGTCCAGATAGCCTTGGCGACTGCTTGTAAACCCAGATACATAGCTTATTGTAACAAAACTTAATGTTACGGTTTTGACAATTTATCCAGATTACGTGGTAGCTTATTGATTATTAATCGCAATAACTCCCAAAAGTTAACAGTACCTGGAGGTCAATCACCGTGACAGCAACAGCAGCAATGTCCGCGTCAGCCGATCGCACCTGCGACACACAACCGCCGTACAGCCAAAAACTGATGAGTTTGGGTAAAAATTCAGAAATACCAGACCTCGATCATTCTCAAGATGTGACTATAGCCGTCTTAGAAGGGCTGGGAAATCTCGCTGTGGGCGATCGAACAGTTACTTTACAACCGGGAGTATTTGTGTTTATACCCGCCGGCATTCCGCGCACCCTAAAAGCAGAAACGACGCTGAATCTTTTACTCATTAACTGCGAAGCAGACCCCGATATGAGCGAGTCAGCTTGGTTAATGAATTTTCAATTTTAAGCGGATGAAAAAACAGTGTCCTTGCTGTCTTGATTCCCTGATTTCTCAGGTTCGCCACAACCGCGTCTACTGTTTTTGTCTGAATTGCAGGCAGGAAATGCCAAATCCTGACTCAAAAAAAATAAATCTCAAACCCTGTCAACTTTCACCTTTGGAGTAACAATGTCGAAATCAATTGGGCTATTCTACGGAACTACAACTGGTAAAACTGAGTCTGTAGCTGACATGATTCGGGATGAATTTGGCGGTGATATCGTGACTTTGCACGACATCGGTAGCGCTGAAAATGATGATTTTGATGAATACGAATGTCTGATTATCGCCTGTCCAACCTGGAACATCGGCGAACTCCAAAGTGACTGGGAAGGCTTTTTTTCGGAACTTGACAATATTGATTTTAGTGGAAAAAAGATAGCCTATTTGGGAACTGGCGACCAAGAGGGCTACCCGGATAACTTTATGGATGCAATGGGAATTTTAGCGGATAAAATTTCGGGACAGGGGGGCAAAACAGTTGGTTATTGGCCGGTAGAAGGCTATGATTTTAATGAATCTAAGGCTGTAGTTAATGGCAAATTTTTGGGTCTTGCGATCGATGAAGACAACCAATCTGAGATGACAGAAGCGCGGGTCAAATCTTGGGTGTCTCAACTCAAGAAAGAATTTGGGATCTAGAATTACTTCTTCCCTTCGACCCTTCGACTACGCTCAGGAGCAACGAGTGGTACACTGAGCGTATTCGAAGTGTCCTTCTTCCTTCTTCCTCAACATCCATCCGTTAAATCCGTTACACAATCCGTTGCCGAACTTCTGCCTCAACATCCATCCCTTAAATCCGTTAAATCCGTTAAATCCGTTACACAATCCGTTGCCGAACTTCTTCCTTATTTAAATTAATGAGATCTACTTCAGATGATGTGCTGTGGCTAAGTGCCAGTCCGAGTTTGCAATTATTCGATCGCTCTCTCCTTAACTACTTAAATCAGTCAGTACCAATCCAAATATGGGAATACGAACAAACGGAAGACGAAGGTTGTTCCTTAGATGTCGCTGTTGAGCTACTGCATCACTATTTAAAATTTCGCGATCGCCCAATTCATCTAATCGGTCACAGTACCAGCGGACTAATTGGTTTAATGTATGCGCGTCGCTATCCTCACAAAGTAAGCTCTTTGGGGCTCTTAGCTGTGGGCTTGCCATCTGCTATTAATTGGCAAGCTCATTACTATAAATATCTTGCGGCTTTTCCCTGGAATCGCCAACAAGTTTTAAATCAAATGGTTGGTGATATGTTGGGAGAACAAAATCAGTATGTAAATCGAAAAGTTCTCTCATATTTTGAAGAGGATTTAGCACTTTCGCCTTCGCCTCACTCGTTATTTAGTACGATCAATTTCTCCGATGAACCTGTAGAAGTACCTTTGTTAATATGCAGCAGCAAAACAGATTTTGTTGCATCTCCTGTTGTCATGCGTCGCTGGCTTAAGTTGCTTAAAAAAGGCGATCGACTTTGGGAATGTAAAGACGGTAGACATTTTTTCCATCACTTCTATCCAGAACAAGTCGGGGAAGAAATACTTAATTTTTGGCTATCTCTACACAGCCGGCAACTGATTTTTGACTTGAAGTTCTAGATTCTATATCGCAACTATTGATAACAATTAGTAAAAATTTTGGAGACTTAAAGTAATCTACTTGGCGGCTTGGGAAAATTTATTACGGCTTCAAGTCTTTTTGTATCAAGTATTACAGGCACTAGCGCTTCCCAGCAAGCACAATGCATCTTCAATGTACTATCATAAATTAATGACTCTCATTGGTAATAAGTTATGGTAAAAAATATCAAACCTGCGATCGATCGCAAAAACAGCTCAGCCAAGAGCCCGGCGTACTTTCGACTACCGCTGAGCGTCAAAATTATCGTACCGTTTTTAGGTGTATCCGTCAGTATGTTGTTGTTAGTGATACACACAGTCAAAATCGGATTTGCCAACACTCTCGAAAAAGGAGTGCGCGATCAAGTTGAAAACCAAGCAGTTTTAGCCGTGCGAGACTTCAAAAGTCGATCGAGCCAATTGACAATGCAAGCCAAATTGTTATCAGAAGAACCAGAAGTTATTCGTGCTATAGAAAAAAAAGACACAGACATCTTGCGCCAAGATATATTATCTCTACAAACCACTTTTAAATTGGATTTAGTCAAGGTAGTAGACGCGCGGGGCGACATAGTAGTAGAATTGCGAGAACAATGGCTCACAGGCAAGAACTCGATCGATAGCGCAGCGATAAATTCAGCACTCAAAGGGTTAGAAAAATCAAATTTTGTCAGCATTGACGGCAAACCGCAAGCACTGCTAGTGGGATTTGCACCGATTAGAAACAATAATACTATAATGGGCGCTGTACTCGTCGGTTACTTAGTAACAGACGAACAATTGCAGCAAATTAACATTGATACTAACAATCAAAACTACTTCGCTATCTTTCAATCAGGAGAATTAATTGCTACTAATTTTCCTGAACTTCGCTCTAAAGCTTGGTCAGCACCAACGCCCAAAAAATCGACTACTAAAATCGATTTTGAGCGCCTGTCTTACATAATGCAAACGGTAGAGATGCCTGAAATAGGCGACAGCATAACCCTAGCCGTGTTTAACCCAATGGCGACAGCGCAGCAAACGCAATTAACTTTATCTCAACGGCTAGATAGTTTCTTTTGGGGAGGAGTAATTCTAGCCACGATTGTTGGTGCTGTAGTGAGCAGAATCATAGGAAAACCAATTCTTGACTTAACTCAAAACGTCAACTGGATGGCAAACAATGAATACTTTTCTGGTAAAGTACCCATTCCTTCCGGCTATGAAGTAGGTCAACTTGCGGAAGCTTTCAACTTGATGATAGAACAAGTCGAAAAGCGCGATCGTACACTCAACCTACAGTTGCACCAACTGAAACAAACGCTTCATGATTTAAAAAATACTCAATCCCAACTAATTCAAGCCGAAAAAATGTCCGGTTTGGGACTGATGATGGCTGGTATCGCTCACGAAATTAACAACCCAGTTAACTTTATTTATGGCAACCTCTGTCACGCCAATCAATACACCACAGATTTGCTCAGACTTGTAGCACTTTACCAGCAGGAATATCCGAATGCAAGCGCCCCGATTCAAGACTGCATAGAAGAAATTGAACTCTACTTTTTAGCAGAAGATTTATCGAAGTTACTATCTTCCATGAAAATGGGAACCGAGCGAATTAAGCAAATTGTTTTGTCGCTGCGGAACTTCTCTAGGTTAGATGAAGCTGAAATGAAACCCGTCGATATCCACGAAGGAATTGACAGCACACTGTTAATTTTAAACAGCCAAATCAAAACAGGGATTACTGTGATTAAAAATTATGGAAAATTGCCTTTGGTAGAATGCTATCCATCGCAATTAAACCAGGTATTTATGAATATCACAGCCAATGCTGCTGATGCACTGTTGAGTAAGACCAATCAGCCAATTAAGCAAATTAAAATTTCTACAGAAATAGTAGGAGTAAATCAAGTGGTGGTGAAAATTAGAGATAACGGTACTGGAATCGATCCTGATGTGATTAATAGGCTATTCGATCCATTTTTTACTACTAAACCTGTGGGTAAAGGGACTGGTTTAGGGCTGTCGATTTCTTACCAAATTATTGCTCAGCATCAGGGTAAAATAGAAGTGAATTCGGTAATAGGTAAGGGAGCAGAGTTTGCCATTTATTTGCCAGTAAAACCCTCTTCAGAGAAGGCGCTTGTTTCTGGCGGAGTTAAGACAGCTTCATGAATTTAATATCAGTTAGTGCATCTATATTTTGGGAGTTGTCAATTAGAGGGTGTCCGCTCGATTCGTTAGACCAATCCTAATGTGCGTCAGAAACAAACTGTTTGAGTAGTGTTAAATATCTTGACTGACGCACCCTACATATAGAACAATTTCACTGGTTTAATTGTTAGGTGCGTTAGAAACAAGTCGTACTACTAATTAAACTTCGATCGAAACATTCGCATTCCATTTGCTGTCACAATTAATGAAGTTCCCGTATCTGCAATAACTGCAACTGCTAACCCTATAAATCCAAAAGTTCCCAATAACAAAAACAGCACTTTTGTGACTAAGGAAAAAATCACATTCTGCCGAATTACAGATACAGTGCGGCGGCTCAAATCAACTGCATAGGCGAGTTTTCTCAAGTCGCTACCAACTAGCACCACATCGGCGGTTTCTAGTGCGATATCAATGCCGCCAACTGCAAAGCTGATATCGGCGGCTGCTAAAGCTGGGGCATCGTTTATGCCATCGCCTACCATCCCTACAGCCCCAAAACTGCGTAATTGTTGAATCTCTTGCAGTTTGTCGAATGGTAGCAGTTCTGCTTTATACTCAGATAGGTTGAGTTGTTCAGCTATCTGTGCCGCCACAAAAGTTCGATCGCCCGTGAGCATTACCAGTCGCTTCAGCCCCATCTGTTTGAGCAAATGTACCGCCTCCCCAGCTTCTAGCCGCAAGCCGTCAGCCAAAGCAATGATGCCCAATAAACCGCGATCGCATCCTACCAAAACAGGAGTTTGTCCTAACTTTTCTATGTCATCTAAAAGAGATAATGTTGATGCTGAAAGAGCAATATTTTGGTCTGCAAATAACCGCCGATTGCCCGCAAAATAAAGGTTGTTGCCAAATTTTCCGCTAATCCCTTTACCTGGATAAGCCGTAAAACTTTCAGGAGTTTCTAACTCAATTCCCTGGGTTTCAGCTTGGGCAACAATTGCCTTAGCTAAAGGATGTTCCGATCGCCTTTCCAAACAAGCTGCAATCAACAATACCACACTTGCGCTCAATTCTCCCAGATCGTACACCTTTTTTACCGTAGGTTTTCCTTGAGTCAAAGTTCCGGTTTTATCAAAAGCAATACTCTGGAGTTTTCCAGCAGTTTCTAGCCCATTTCCGCCCTTGAACAAAATGCCTTGACTGGTGGCTGCACCAGTGGCGCTGACAATAGAAACCGGAGTAGAAATTACCAAAGCGCAAGGACAGGCTATGACTAACATTACCAGCGATCGGTAAAACCAAACATTGAACGGCTGGGCAAAAATTAAGGGCGGAATTAAAGTGAGCGCAATTGCGCTCAAAATTACGATCGGAGTGTAAATCTCTGCAAACTTATCCACCCACTGCTGAGTCGGGGCGCGACTGGATTGTGCTGATTCGACTAAGTGAACAATTTTAGCAACCGTCGTATCATTCGCAGCGTGGGTGACTTGAACTTCCAAAAAGCCAGTTTGATTCAAAGTTCCCGCAAAAACTCGATCGCCCTTTTCCTTATCTTCCGGGATAGATTCCCCCGTAATTGGCGATTGGTCGATCGCAGAATTTCCCGATACAACTATACCATCCAAAGCCACCTTTTGTCCGGGACGAATTGTCAGAATTTCTCCTACTTGAATCTCTTCGACGCGCACCGTTACTTCCTGATTATTGTCGCGCTTGACAGTTGCCGTCGCAGGTGTTA
>DMYK01000069.1:10245-11396 GCA_003483675.1 Microcoleaceae cyanobacterium UBA11344 | reverse complement strand
AGAAATACAACTAGCGCCGCTTCAAACCAATCGCCTAAAATCACCGCACCAATTACCGAAATTGTCATCAACAGGTTCATGTCAGCGCGCCGCAAGCGCAACTCCATCAGACCGGCGCGGGCGATCGCAAATCCGGCTACAATAATACCGATACCGTAAAAACCCCGCGACAGCCAAATTGGCAGTGCTAAATGCTGAGTTAGCAATCCCAGAACTAATCCCAATCCTGCTAAAATTACAGTCTGTCCCCGGCGATTGCGAATCCAGAATTCCCAGTTAGTTGGATTTGTCTTTTGAGTTTTCTGGACAGTTGAATGCTGGTGATGATGATGCTGCTGGTGTTCCTGTTCCTGTTCGTGCGAACAACAGGAATCCTCCGATGGTGGTATTGCTGCTACAGTCTGTTCAATAGTGTAGCCCAAGGTTTTAATGCGATCGAAAATTGCTTTTTCGCTTACTTGCTGCGGGTCATAATTTAACCGCAAGCTTTCTGTTGTAAAAACTACATTAATATCGGTAACTCCCGGCAACTTTTGCAAGCCTGCTTCTACGGTTTTGGCACAGTTGCCGCAATCCATTCCGCCAATTTTAGTTTGTAGGGTTTTGAGAGGAGAAGTTGGAGTCATCAACAGTATCCTTTTGAGATTTTAGAAGGATTTTCACTATTACTGAACATATCTTCAGATGTTTGAGTAAATGGTATCAGAATTTTCTTGGATTTGTGAAAAAGATTTTTTTTTAACCGCAGAGAGCGCAGAGGGCGCAGAGGAAGATGGGAAGAGAAGGTGTAAGATGGAGGGAGAGGGATTGATGTCGATTGCTATAATAAAAGTGGTTTGTAGTAGGTTTTAGTCCTTGTTGGCTAAAAGCTTTAAAAAAGGACTGAAGTCCTCACTACGCAATTAATACAGCAGATTCGACTTGGAGCGAGGACATGGCTCGATTAATCTATCGCCACCCTAGGGACACGATTGCTTGGTCTCTATTTCATAAACCTGGAATAGGCTGTATTATTTAATGGCAAGTTGAAGAAACTTGCTCTTTTGCTGACACCGACTCGCCTGGATTTACCCATACATAAATCTCGGTTGCATCGTCTCCGCAACTGTGACATCCGCCGCACTTTTTGGCTTCTTCCATTTTACTGATTC
>DMYK01000069.1:0-10196 GCA_003483675.1 Microcoleaceae cyanobacterium UBA11344 | reverse complement strand
GAGGCTCTTTTGTTTTGAGAAATAAATTGTTGCAGTTCGCTTAAAATCATGGTTGCTTTTGTTTATTTGATTTTTAACCGCAGAGGGCACAGAGGGCGCAGAGGAAGAGAAGAGAGAAATGAAGAATTCTGAGACCAATGGATTTGATATTATTGGTTACTTGTTGTTTTTTGGCTGCTGCCAATAACCAATAACTAATAACTACTAACTACTGATTGCTTCCCGGCGCTTTGGTCGTTTTGCACCAGCCATTTTTAATCCCACAAGAGTCAGACTCATAGCTATGATTAGTCTGATAATGCAAACCAGAGATGAGTCTGGATGCTCTGAGAATGTGGCTATTTGATAGTATCCAACTGCTGTGAAATAGGCGATACCAGTAGTCCAGGAACCCGCGAATATAGTCCAGCCTAAGTTAGTTTCGCGGTAAAGTGCGGCCGTTGCGGAGACGCAGGGAAAGTACAGTAATACAAACAGCAAATAGGCAAAAGCGGCTGCATTGGAACCGAACCGTCGGGACATTTGTCCGTAGGTGCTACCAGAGATACCTTGCGCTTCTTCTGCTTGTTTTTGGTCGGTAATATTGGCTGAATTTAAGCCGAGGGGATCGAAAAGTTGACCGGGGAGTTTTGCCAGATTCTCTGGAATGCTAAAATAGGCTTTGCCGATATTTCCCCAGAAGCTGAATTCTTCTTCTTTCTCAGGTTCTGCACCTGCTGCTTTTTGTTCGTCTGCTAGTTGAGTGTACAAGGAATCTAAGGTTCCAACCATTACTTCTTTGGCAAATACTCCTGTTAGTAAACCGACGGTGGCTGGCCAGTTTTCTTGGGTGATTCCCATTGGTGTAAATACTGGTGTTACTGTGCGGCCGACTGCGCTAAGAATTGAGTCTTTGCTGTCTTGTTTGCCGAAGGAACCGTCGGTACCAACTGAACTCATGGTTCCTAGTATAAGCACCATAATGACGATCGCAATTCCGGCTTTTTTAATAAACGCTTTCAGTCTATCCCAAGTACGCAGCAGCACTCCTTTGAGTTTGGGAATGTGGTAGGGTGGGAGTTCCATCACAAAAGGCGCTGCTTCTCCTTGCAAAAGGGTATTTTTTAAGATTAGTCCGGTGAGAACTGCGGCTAAAATTCCTATTAGGTAAAGTCCCAATACCATGTTTTGACCGCCGACTTGGAAGAATGCGCCACAAAATAAGGCGTAAACTGCTAATCTGGCGCTACAAGACATGAATGGATTCATCATAATCGTCATCATGCGATCGCGCTTATTTTCTAATGTCCGCGTCGCCATTATTCCAGGGATATTGCAACCGAAACCTACCATCATCGGCACAAAAGATTTACCGGGTAGTCCGACAAATCGCATTAATCTGTCCATCACAAAGGCCGCCCGCGCCATGTAGCCGGAGTCTTCTAAAACTGACAAACATAAGAACATCATCCCAATTTGGGGGATAAATGTTGCTGTTGTCTGGACGCCGCCGCCAGCACCATTTGCTAACAGTCCAATCAACCATCCGGGCGTACTAATGCTTGCTAAAATTTTACCGAAACCATCGACAAAAATTGTCCCAAACAAGATGTCAAAGAAGTCGATAAACACGCCGCCGATGTTAATCGAAATGGTAAACATTAGGTACATTACCGCTAAAAATACGGGAATTCCTAAGAAGCGGTTGAGAACAATTTGGTCGATTTTGTCGGAAACGTTGGTTTTGACTTCCCTAGAACATTCGGCGACACCCTGAGTTAAGTTGCGGATGAAGGTATAGCGACTGTCGGCGATGATAATATCGAGGTCATCATCGAGGGTTTCGTGGACTCGGCGGCGGTGCGGGACTACTATTTTTTCTAATTCTGTATTGGCGAGTTCCGGGGCGACTTCATCCTGATATTCTAACAGTTTCAGGGCTGTCCAGCGGGCATCTACGGTGCGATTGGGACTGTGTTTTTCGATGTGTGGTATCAGTTGGGCGATCGCATCTTCGATCGCAGCCGGATAAGCTACATAGGCAGATGGTACGATCGGCTTAGCCAGCGCCCGATTAATAGCATCCCGCAACAGTGGCACTCCATCATTTGAAGAAGCACTCATCGGCACCACCGTACAGCCGAGACGTTCTGCAAGTTTGCTAACATTAATTCGGAAATCCCGTTCTTTGGCAACATCCATCATATTCAGCGCCAAAATTGTCGGTACGCGCATCTCCAAAATTTGGGTGTTGAGATACAAATTGCGCTCTAAATTGGAAGCATCAACAATATTAATAATCACATCAGCTTCGCCAGATAACAAATAATCTCGCGCCACCAATTCATCTAAACCCGTGTCTCCATCTTCCGCATCAAGAGAATAAACTCCCGGTAAGTCAACAATCGTAATTGCTAAACCATCGTGAGTGTATTTTCCCTCTTTGCGTTCCACTGTTACTCCAGGCCAATTACCTACTCGCTGGTTAGCACCAGTCAGGGCATTAAATAAAGTAGTTTTTCCACAGTTAGGATTGCCTACCAATCCAATAATTTGCTTAGCCATTATTTAACCTCTTCTACAAATAGAGTTTTAGCTTCATCTTTCCGCAAACTGAGTTTAAAACCCCGCACGAGGATTTCTACGGGATCTCCTAAAGGTGCCTGCCTGATGACAGTAAATTCAGTTCCCGGTGTCAGCCCCATTGCCAACAATTTGCCCTTATAACCTCTGGCTGTTTTATCATAGCCAATGACGCGGCCGATAGCACCGACAGCCAAATCCCCTAATTGTTTTTTCTCGTTCATCTGTTGTTTGAATGCAGTCTAAATTGGTAAAAAATCAAGGAAATTTCAGAATCTGCGAACATCTCTCTTTACTCTTCCTCTGCGCCCTCTGCGCCCTCTGCGGTTAAAAAAAAAATCTTTTTCACCAATGAAATAGGATTGCTGTAGATGCAATTTTTTTATGGAAATTTTGAATTCGTACACATAATTTTCTGTGCCATACCCGCCCCCAAACCGATGCGGTTGTCCCCAATTGCCACAATTACAGAACCGCCAGAGGTGCTGACGATTTGAACTTCGATGCTGGGGACTAATCCCATGCCGATGAGGCGGCGCACCGTGCCTTCTGAACCCCCGAGTTTGACAATCCGCAATTTCTCGCCGACGCTGGCCATTGCTAGCGGGAGTGATTTACCGCCCGCCACCGCGGGCTGAGTTTCTGTGCTGCTGTCCTCGGTTTCAGAGACTTCTGGTGTCTCGCCGTAAAAGGTAAAACCCCCGAACTGTCTGGGGTTTGACTCTTGGTATTGTTCGCTGTAGTCTTCTCTGTTTTGTTTCATTGCGTTTCTGATATCGGTTTTAGCAACAAGTTGTTTAGGCTGACTGGCACTGGCAACTTGAGATTTATTCTCAATATACTCTACCCGGTACCACTGGAAACCCAAAATTAGGGATTTTGACATTTTCCTTGGCCCTTGGATATTTTGAGCACATATATTCCCCAAACCCGGCAATTCGACTGATTTTCCGGGATCGAGAGAGCTTAAATCTCTCTTGAGTTAGATGCCGATCTGCGGTCAAATCGCCTAGGTGTAACAATTGCTGCTTTTAATCATATTATATGAAAAACTGTTTATTAGCAATAGTTCTCAAATAAATTAACTATATTTAAACAAACTCAGCCGCTAAGATGCGGTGTTGCGGGCGGAATAATTCTAAATTGCGATCGAATTTTCATGGCGCGATCGCCGATCGCCCTAAAATAGCGATCGAGCATAGATACTTAAGCCGCTCCCCCCGTACCGATTCACAGATCAAGAATTATGCCAGCAAGTTTTCTGCCAAAATCGATCGCACAACTAACAGAATCCACATCAATTGCTTTAGCCCAAAGCATTCAACAAGAAGCAATTACAACTCCCCTAACTTCTGGGCAAATTGACACAACCTACGTGCATCAAGGCAGCGGAAACACGCCTATTTTGCTAATTCACGGCTTCGACAGTTCGGTGTTTGAATTCCGCCGTTTGTTGCCGCTGCTAGCAGAAAAAAATGAAACTTGGGCGGTAGATTTACTAGGTTTTGGCTTTACAGAAAGAGCGGCGGGTTTCCCATTCAGTGCCACAGCAATTGGCAGTCATCTCTACTATTTCTGGAAAACGCTAATTTCGCAGCCTGTAATATTAATTGGTGCATCAATGGGAGGTGCAGCAGCAATTGATTTCACTCTCAATCATCCCGAATCTGTCAAAAAATTGGTCTTAATAGACAGTGCAGGTTTTGCCATCACTTCTAATAAAGGGAAATTTTTAATTCCTCCTTTAGGAGCTTTGGCAACTTCATTTTTGCGAAACCCTAAAATTCGCCAAAAAATTAGCGTCAATGCTTATTTTGATGAAACTTTGGCTTCTGTCGATGCACAAACTTGCGCCGCCCTGCATTTGGAAATGCCCAATTGGAATCAAGCTTTAATTGCTTTTACCAAAAGCGGGGGTTATAGAGGTTTTGGGGAAAAACTGTCGCAGATTCAGCAGCAAACGCTGATTTTGTGGGGAAAACAAGACCGAATTTTGGGGATAGCAGATGCGGCAAAGTTTGAAAGTGCGATCGCGAATTCCCAACTAATTTGGATACCTGATTGCGGGCACGTTCCCCACTTAGAAAAACCGCAGATTACCGCACAGCACATTTTAGATTTCATAGCTAAGTAAGTCAAGCTAATTCAACGAGGACTTACAAAAAAGCCTATTTGTAGGGTGCGCATTGCGCACCTTACTACTTTGGCAAATACTTTTGTACGATCGTCCATCCTGTCAGCAGGACTGTCACAAATCCAGCCAACAAAGTCACATTAGTGCTCATGTGGAGGGGACGCGCCCAAGGGCGTTTTGGGCTAATTTGCAAGCCGCTTCCAACAGAAACTAACACCAAAGTAACCACCGCTAACCCCGCAGGTAAATGAGCCGAGTGACCCAAATTGCCGTAGTATCCCAGGGTGCCGACTACGCCAATTCCCAGCAGTAAAATTACCAGAGTCGCCATGACAGCACCTACAGCCAGATGAACGGGACGCAGCCATTTTGGGCGCGGCTGTTTGGTATTGCGATCGTAAAACATCCAAGTTCCAGTAACAGCCAACAGCAGATAAGCAAACAGCGAAAAGCCCATTGACCAAGCCGCTATTTTCCACAACCACAAGAAAGAAGGTAGATTCATGAGTTACATAATATTATGTTTGCATTTGCGGCTCTAAATACCATAATATAGTCTCATCTGTAGTAGCTGTGTATTTTGGCGCTAATGACGATCGCAATTGACTTTGGAACTAGCAACACCGTTGTCGCTCGCTGGAATCCGGCCCGACAGCAGCCCGAAACTTTGAAATTGCCGGGACTTTCGGCAATCTCGGCTCAAAATCCGCCCCTAATTCCCAGTTTACTCTACGTTGAGAACGCTGCTGAAAATAAAGTAATACTTGGCCAACAAGTCCGAGACAAAGGCCTTGATTTGAGTACAGATTCTCGATTTTTCCGCAATTTTAAGCGGGGAATTGGTACTCCAATTCAGGGTTTTATGCCGGAACTTGAGGGGAAAATTATTACTTTTGAACAAGTAGGACAGTGGTTTATAGAGCAAATTGTCCGGTCAATTCGCGAACTGCCACTACCTGTAGATTCTCTGGTTTTCACTGTTCCAGTAGATAGTTTTGAAGCTTACCGCAATTGGCTGGGCAAAGTTTCTCAATCTTTGCAAGTAGAACAGGTGCGGATGTTGGATGAACCCACGGCGGCTGCTTTGGGTTACGGTTTAGCCGATCGCGAAAATCTGTTAGTAATTGATTTTGGTGGCGGAACTCTCGACCTTTCTTTGGTGCGGCTTGACAATAAGGCTGGCAAAAAGCCTCTAGGTTTTATTCTGAAATGGGGCGAAAAATTGCTGGCTGACAGTGAGGGACAAAAGGCAAAAGTTGCCAGGGTTTTGGCTAAAGCCGGACAAAATTTAGGCGGTTCTGATATTGATAATTGGCTAGTAGATTATTTTGTCAAAACCAAAGGCTTGGTGAAATCTCCGATCACAGCGCGATTAGCAGAACGATTAAAGATTCAGTTGTCTTTGTTAGAAGGGGCGACTGAGGTTTATTTTGACGATGAAAACTTTGAGGCTTACGAATTAGAATTAGAGCGCGCTGAATTTGAATCTATTCTCGCAGAACATCAGTTTTTTCACAACCTCGACGAGTGCATGAATCAAGTATTGCAGCAAGCGCGGCGTCAAGGCTTAGAAATTGCTGACATTGATGCAGTTTTGCTAGTTGGCGGCACTGTCCAAATTCCCGCAGTGCAGCGGTGGGTTGAGCAATATTTCGACAAGGCAAAGATTAAGTGCGATCGACCTTTTGAAGCGATCGCCCAAGGTGCTTTGCAACTCAGTCAAGGCATAGAAGTCAAAGATTTTCTATATCACAGTTACGGAATTCGCTACTGGAACCGCCGCGAAAATTGCCACAGTTGGCATAGTTTAATCAAATCCGGTCAGTCTTATCCGATGAGCGAACCAGTAGAATTAATGTTGGGTGCTTCTGTGGAAAATCAGCCGAGTATTGAATTAATTATCGGCGAATTGGGGGCGGAAACTGGCGGCACAGAGATATATTTTGATGGCGACAGATTGATTACTAAGCAACTCGCGGGCACCACATCCGTACAGCCGCTAAACGACAAAGACGGAGCCCGCAGCATTGCCCAATTGAGCCCGCATGGGTATCCGGGGAGCGATCGCGTCAAAATTTTGTTTCGCGTTGACGAACAGCGNNGTGGAAGATTTGCTGACAAATCAAACTTTGTTAGAGGATAAACCAGTTGTGCAGCTAAGTTAACGTGAGTTCGACACGATCGTAGCAATAAACTAGAAAAGCAATAGCCATAGTTATTATGATAGACTACTGATTAATCACCACTCAGGTACTATTTATGACCCAAATATTACCAAAACCGATCGCCAGACAAGGACGAGTTTTCCTCGATCGTCAACTTGACCCAGTAGAAAAAGCCCGACGACAAGCCGAGAATGAAGCCTTTGGCCAACGATGTCGGGCTATTTTTGAGCGACGAGTGGCTGGAGATATCATCCCTCAACACTATGATTGGTATATTGTCATCGAACCAGATAGTGGAGATTATGCGATCGATCCAGATGACAAAATTGCCAGCCCAAAAATACATACTAAATATCCTCACGCTAAATGTCTAATCATGCGGTTAAATGAAACAGGTTGTTGTGGAAAAATATGATTAGAGGTCAGTTTAATACCAATAGTTGATACTTTCAAAAAAAGGAGGAGAACATGAAACTAGATCGAATCACCAGTCATCCGGGCCGCATGAATGGACAGCCATGTGTTCGGAATATACGTTTGACGGTGCGACGGGTAATAGAGTTACTTGCTACTTATCCCGATCGTCAAGAGTTACGTCAAGAATTTCCTGAATTAGAAGAAGAGGATATTCAGCAATGTCTAATTTTTGCTTCTAGTTACTTGGACGATCGCATTATCGCTTTATCTGGAAATTATGAAACTGTAAACCAATAATTGATATGAAAATAAAAGTTGTGATTTGGCAAGAAGATGATGTTTGGTGCGCTTCTGTACCTGGCTTACCAGGTTGTCACACCTATGGTGACAATTATGAACATTTAATAGAAATGTTGCAAGAGGCGATCGAAGGTTGGTTAGAAGTTGCTAGTACCAAGGAATCTCTGAATGAACAACAAAAATTGGTGGATATTTCTATATGAAAACAGTTTCTGGCAAAACTCTTTGTAAAATTGTCGAAAAATTTGGTTGGGAATTAGCCAGAGTTAAAGGTAGTCACCATATTTATACCCAAGAGGGTTTGACCGTAATTTTGGTAATTCCGGTTCATAGCAACAGGGACTTACCAATAGGAACATTAAGAGCTATTCTCAAGGATGCTGGATTAACCGAAGCCGACTTATTATAATACTAGCAATTTTAGGAGATTTTGCTCATGGTGCTTTGAGTTGTGGTTCGGTTAAATTTATTAAGTTGGCTCAAGCATCAGCGTGACCCAACCTACATTGTGTACTAACGTTGTTGTAATTGTCTTAGTGCATCATTTAATCTTCTTTTAGTATCTTCTGCCTGCCTCATTTTTTCTTCAAGCATTCGATTAGGCACTCCATATATTCTACAGTCAACACCACTGTTTGCAAGGATGTACTCATAGGTAGAACCGACCCCCCAGCAAGCCTCTGCATGGATAGGATTATGAAATATAGTTCTCGTAGTCATAAGAGACAATCCATATATACACGCCGTTTCGTTGCAATCAACTAGACCTAAAGAATAGCAGCTTTCACCATCACGACTACAGCGCACGCTTGGCCCCAATGCTTCACCTTTTGGTAGTACAAGATATTGTTTCCCTTGATAATTTACAATTTTGCCTTGAGCTAATACTGTTGTTGCTGAAAAAATTCCTAAACTGGCAAACAGAGAACCTAATATTACAAAAGTTTTAATTTTCATTTAGAAAACTCCTGTGTGGTAAGATACATACCTGAAAATATTTTAAACTATATGAACCCAATACCTGTTTAGGAAACTTCGGGACTTAATAATGGCCAATTAACTTCGGAAACTTCGGAAACTTCGGAAACTTATGATATAATAGCTAAAACTCCAGCATCTCTTTAATTTATGGACATAGCCCAGGTTGTTAATATTTTAGATGAGCTACTCTTTGATAAAACAGGGTCCCATCTGGATTTTATACAAAAATCTGTTTTAGAAGGTACTTTACAAGAGAAAACTTATTCGGAAATTGCTCTAAAATCTGGATATAGTGAAAGTCATGTCGCTGATACCGCTTCTGATTTATGGAAATTTTTATCTGAGTTATTAGGAGAAAAGGTGAGAAAAGCTAATGTTAAAGCTATTTTAGAAAAAACCAATTTTTCATCAGCAATTCTCGGCAATACATCATCTCATATAACAGTTACTAACAACATTAACCTTTGTCCCAACAATACATACCCAAACAATAACTCACCCCCAACGCCCCTAAAATCTAGCACCAAACTTCACCTCAACAACGCCCCTAAATTTCCCTATTTTTACGGCAGAAATAACGAACTCTCTACTCTCAAAGATTGGCTAATTAATCAAGAGATTCGCCTCATTACCATTTTCGGTATTAGCGGAATTGGTAAAACGGCTACCGCCCTTCATCTCATTAACGAAATTCCCCAACACTTCGACTATATTATTTATCGTGCGCTCTATTTTTCCCCTTCCCTTACCACCACATTAACTAATTTATTACAAATCTTCTCACCACCAGAAATACCTAACGATATTGAATCCAAAATTAATCTCTTTATTGACTACCTCACTCAATATCAATGTTTAATTATACTTGATGATATCCAAAATCTTTTTACGCCCCAAAAATTAGCAGGAACTTGGCAAACCGATCGCACTTCCTATCACCTATTATTTCAGGCGATCGCGCTATCTTCCCATCACAGTAACATCATCCTACTATCTCAAGAAAAATGGCTAGAAATTCAACAATTAGAAAAAGCTAATTATCCTGTGAAATCTTTAATATTATCAGGCTTAGACTCAGATGCAACCGAAATTTTACATCACCAAAACTTAGCAAATCAAGAACTATGGCCACAATTAATAACCCTTTATCAAAGTCATCCCTTATGGTTAGAATTGACTGCCGAATTAATCGGTGAATTATCTGCAGGAAATGTTAGTGAGTTTTTAGAATATCAGGGATTAATTGTGCCGGAAGGAGTGCGATCGCACCTCGATAAAAAATGGCAAAAATTAGCGCCAAACGAACAAAAAATCATGTTACAATTAGCCCAAGAAACAGCACCCATTGGCATCTCTAAAATCACCCATAAAATTGACCTAGTAGCGACAGAAATAGTCAATAGCATATTATCCTTAAAAATGCGATTTTTACTGGAAACAGAAACTACAGAAAATGGTAATTTAATCAGTTTAAGCCCCATTTTAAAAGAATATATTAAAAGTCGTTATTTGCTGAATCTACCTGATAAAGGCTATAACAACTAACAACTAACAGTTAACAGTTAACAGTTAACAGTTAACAGTTAACAGTTAACTGTTAACAACTAACAATTAAGATTTGTGCACCACCACGGGTG
>DMYK01000250.1 GCA_003483675.1 Microcoleaceae cyanobacterium UBA11344 | reverse complement strand
GGGGAAACTGTGCAGATTCAACTCTGGCCAGATGATCCGAAAAAGCAAGCAGAATTGGCAATCCAGTTTTTAGTTGACCGAGGATTGGTGACTCCACTACCTAACGCTCCCCATAACGTCGAGGCTGTCACCGATGAAGATGTGTATGAATTGGCTAAAAGGTTAGGGGCAAAACCGGGCAAGCCTTTATCAGAAATTATTATCGAGGATCGCGGCCCGTGGTAAACATTTATTTTTTGGATAGTAGCGCCCTCATCAAAAGATATGTGGCTGAAATTGGTAGCCCTTGGATCAAAACGCTCACGGATTCCCAGACGGGTAACTCGCTGCTTCTGGTGCGGATTACCTGGGTGGAAGTTCTTAGTGCTTTTGCACGCAGACAACGTGAAGGCGGTATAACTCCTGCGGAAGTTGCTGCACTTATTCAAACGTTTCGCTCTGAATTCAATAGTCGGTATAGAGTTATTGAAGTTGATAAGGGACTGGTTGAAAGGGCGGGTGAATTGATTGTTGAATATCCATTGCGGGCTTATGACGCTGTGCAATTGGCGGCTGCTTTGCGCGTTCAATCTCTTTTAACATTAATGCCAGAAACTCAACTAATTTTTGTCTCGGCGGACAACAGACTGCTGAATATTGCTCAGTCGGCCGGGTTGGCGATCGATAATCCTAATAATTCTCCGTAAAAGTGCGATCGCTCCCATTTAATTCTTCTTACCGCCGTTTCAAAGCGAGTACGCTTAAGAAAAAGCTGGATAAAACCATCTGCAAACCGACAGTCAAGCAAGTGAGCGAGGGAATAACTAAACGCAGAGTTTTGGAAGGGTTTAGGGAACCGAAAGCAGTTTCGCTCCAAATAGTTAACGAGAATATCGAGCCAACTATTCCAATTAATATGAGTGCGAATCCGACAATCAATCCTGTCTCTAGGGTGACATAGCGAAATATTTTATTGAGTTTGGGGTCTTCCGGCAGTAGTTTTTCGCTGATGGCGAAAACTTTGGTGAAGAAAGCGAATGTTACTGCTTGAAAACCGATGATAATTGCGATCGCAGCATAGAGCAGCGTGTGCACATCAAAGGTTATACTTCCTACAGTTCTGCTGCTAGGCAACAGCCAAATAACGACAATTAAACCCAAAATCATCAGCGCAGCACCCGGATACAAAAACAGCCACCGGGGACTGTAAAGCAGCAAAAATCGCAAGTGTCGCCAGCCATCTCGCCAAGTTCGCAGGTGTGGCGGGCGACTGCGGCCATCGGGAAAAAGTACGGTGGGAACTTCAGCAATTCGCAACTTGTACAGAGAAGCTTTGACTACCATTTCGCTAGCAAATTCCATCCCCGTTGTTTGCAAGTCCAGTGTCAAAATTGCATCTCTTCTGAAACCCCGCAATCCGCAGTGAAAATCGCCGGCGGGACTTGCAAAAAATAGCCTCCCAACCCAAGTCAGCACCGGATTTCCTAAGTATTTGTGCAGCGGCGGCATGGCACCCGGTTTGATGCCGCCTTGAAAGCGGTTTCCCATGACTAAATCGCAGCCTCCTCGCAATTTTTCGACAAAAGCGCCGAGGTGGGAAAAGTCGTAGCTGTCGTCAGCATCGCCCATAATAATATAGACTCCGCGCGCTGCGATGATGCCACCCATCAGGGCGCTACCGTAGCCTTTGGCTGCTACCGGCACGACTCTGGCTCCCATTCTCGTAGCGATATCTTGAGAACCGTCAGTGCTGCCGTTGTCTGCTATGATAACTTCGCCGGCAATATTAAGGTCGCGTAGTGACTTCTGTGCTTTTTCTATGCAGACTTCTAATGTTTCTGCCTCGTTGAGGCATGGCATTAGTATTGATAATTCGAGAGTGTATTCTCCGGTTGTGTTTGTCTGCTCTGCCATAGGTTTGTTTGACACTTTTTCGCGACAATACTTGCTTTTCCAGCATCTATAATTAAAATCTGAGGGGCTAATAAAAGTCAATAAGACTTAATCAAAGCTGTTAATAGTAGTTTTTATGTCGGCAATTCTCGCGCTGTATTATTAGGTAGGTGAACTGATGAGTCGAAGTATTTTTCTACTTTTGCTTGCTGCTATTTTGTGCGGCGTAGTAGGTCAATTTAGTCTGAAGGCAGGAGCTAAAATTTTAGGGCCGATTGGCGCTGCTAATTTAGTTGAAAAAGTCATAGCAATGGCAACTCAGCCTCTGATAATAGCTGGTCTTGCTTTGTATGCAGTTTCTTCTATCGGCTTTATAGTAGTTCTGTCGCGCGCCAACATTAGCATAGTCTCGCCTTTATTGTCAATCAGTTACTTGTTTACTGTTTTGGGCGGCAAAATTGTATTTAACGAGCCTTTACCGCCGCTGCGATTGGTAGGCGTGGGGTTAATTATGACGGGAGTAATTTTTGTGCTCAGAGGTCAAGCGGTCGGGGCGGCGGGAGGAAGCTAGCCTAGGTCTAATTTTTTACGATCGCGTAAAATGCGATCGCTGTTAGATACCCGACTTC
>DMYK01000350.1:5913-6063 GCA_003483675.1 Microcoleaceae cyanobacterium UBA11344 | reverse complement strand
AGCCTCTGAGCCAATTCCTGTCAGAGCTTCTAGAGCTAACAGCACTAAATCCAGTTGGGCTTTAATGTTGTCCAACTGGGTAGCTTCTGGTGCTTTTTGGGTCAATTCTTCCCAGTTGGGAGACGGGCCCGTTTCGTTTGTGGGAGCGGA
>DMYK01000350.1:3319-5799 GCA_003483675.1 Microcoleaceae cyanobacterium UBA11344 | reverse complement strand
CTTTGATTTCGGCAACTCTACTGTTGGACGGAATTGCGAGTTGAAAGTTGCGTTTTCAAGTTCGATCGGCCAAAACAAAACCCATAACCAAAATTTCCCCCCAACCATCCTACGCCACAAAGTGACCGAAATCAAAAAAGATCCTCGCTGTCTCGAATGCTACTTATAGTCTGTCGCTACTTATAGTCTGTCAGATTATAGTTGTCTTTGCTTAATCTGGCGCAATCTTATGGATATTACGGAGCAATTTGGTAAAAAAGTTAGACATTTCAGAAAGCTCAGAAATCTTTCCCAAGATCAGCTTGCAGAACTATCTGAATTACATCGTACTTATATTGGCTCAGTTGAACGAGGAGAAAGAAATATAACGCTGCTGAATGCAAGCAAAATAGCCAAGGCATTATCCGTTAGTTTAGCTGAACTGGTAACTGATGATGACTGAAAGAAAACTAGAGCAAATTTTAGCAAGATACCAAAATTCATTTACCGATAAAGTTTATGGAGAAGAGAATGAAGAACACGATATTTTAATGGATGTGTTTGGTATCTCTCCCATAATAAAAAAAGAAAATAGGCAATATTGGAAGAGTTAGGAATGTGTTGGCAATTGTTAGTTACGGAAACGTGCAAAGCATATTGCAGTAGTTTTCAGCCAGCATTTAAAGTGGGAAGCGATGAGCCGTGCGATCTGATTGTTGATGGGTACGCGATCGATACAAAATATCGTATTGGCTCAGGAGATTCTGGAACACTGAAAAAATTCAAATCCTATGGCCCACTACTTCGTACTTATAATTACGAGCCAGTTATTTTAATACTTAGACAAGATAATTTGCCCGCAGCTATTACAGCGTGCCAAGTAGGCACTTGGAAAGTTTACACTGGCGATGCTTCCTTTGAGTTCATACAAACAATAAGCGGGTTTGATTTAAAGGCATTTCTTACTGAAAGAGTGGGAGAATTCCCTGTATACCGCTGAAACTATCAAGACGCTTGTTGATAATCTCTATGTATTCAGGTACTATTTCAATGCCAACATACCTAATCCCAAATTCTTGCGCCGCCACTAATGTAGTTCCCGATCCTGCGAAAGGATCGATTAGAATAGAATTTTCCAAACGCGGTACAAATATTTCGACCAGTTGTCTCATGAGAGCGATCGGTTTAACTGTACAATGGACGTTAAAATCCTCGGTTTTTTCACGCTGTATACCTTCTAAAATATTGGACTGAAAACCACCAAACCGATCTTTAGTATAAAATAGACCAGTACCATACTCCTGTAGAGTTTCCAAGTAATTATTGACCAGTGGTTTTTGAAGTACGCAGATTGCTTCCCATTCGTTCCTCAGACAACTGTGCCAACCATCCCATTTTTCGGGATTTTCATATCCTTTCTTTTCAAACTGTTGTTTGATATTGACACCTTTCGGGATACCACTCGATCTTTTATAAACAAGCATATCTCTCGCATAGAATCCAGCATTTTCAAGGGCTACTTGTACGTGAGCAACGGTTCGCGTGCTGTTGAAAACTAAAACTGTCGCACCCGGTTTGCAGATCCGAAAAAGCTGCTCACCCCAATCAAAGCACCACTTCTCATAATCCAGAATGTTGTTACGATTCCTTTGATACCATTTTTCGTTTCTGACTCCACCAGCTAAACCACTGCCATAGGGAATGTTTTTAACAAGGGTTTTACTTCCCTTGCCATTGACTCTTTCAATACGTCTTTGAATTTCTGAATCATCCCATTTATGACCAATAAATTCATAATTATAAGGTGGGTCAGTGATACACGCAGAAACATAATTTTCTGGCAATGTCTTCATCACTTCACGACAGTCACCAACCAAAACTTCATTTGAGGGAGCTTTTTTCATTAGTCAGGCAGTTACTAAAGTGGGAACTCAACTTTTAATTATGCCACATTTGCAGTATATAGTGAATCTAAATGAGTCGTGAAACTCTCTTCTCTTTCCGAACTTCGCGTTCTTTGCGTCTTCGCGGTTCGTTTAAAACTTTTGTTTCACAACTCATTTATATTCGCTATAGACAGTCTAAATCATATGTTCCTTGCGACTTGTTTTGCTGCATACAACTATACAATTACGAATCAACCGGAAATGTGTAAATCCTGACTACTTCAAAAATGCGATCGTCACACCTCCACCTCCTTCCTTTTGACTAGCCAACTCAAAGCGAGAAACCTGCGGATGAGATGCCAGAAATTCGTGAATACCCCGCCGCAACTGTCCCGTGCCTTTCCCGTGAATTATCCACAGCACGCCATATTCAACAGCTTTGCTCAGAGCTCTGTCTACTTCAATCTCAGCATCTGAGACTCTCGCACCCCGCAAGTCGATCGTATTGTTGGCAGTGCGAATTGCAATTTCGGGAGCAGATTTTGGCGGTTCAGAGGGAGCTTGTTTAGCTTTCGCCGCCGTGATTGCTTGCGCCGCCGCCTTCGCTAATTGCGC
>DMYK01000350.1:2515-3255 GCA_003483675.1 Microcoleaceae cyanobacterium UBA11344 | reverse complement strand
TTGGCATCTGGCCCACTCAGGACTTCAGCCGTTTGGCCCAAGCTGGGAATGCGGATGCGATCGCCCACTTTTGGCAGAAAACCCGGTTTGGGTTTGGCCGGTTGTTGCCGCGAGGGCAAGTTTTTCTCGGCAATTTGATTCAAAGTTGCCGTGGCTTGTTGGGCATTTTGAGCCGTTTGGTCGCCCGACTGCAAGCGACGAATGATTTGAGCAATTTCTGATTTTGCCGTGCCTATTGCCTCATTTACAGCCACTTCCTGAGCTATTTTTAGGTCTCGCTCCCGTTCTTGCAAAGCCGTCGCTTTTTGAGAAACTTCTCGGTGAAGCTGTTCTGTTTGTTGCAGCAGTTGAGCAGCTTCCCTGGCCTTAGTTTCCTGTTTCCGCCGCTGAGCTTCGAGTCCAGCAATCACTTGATTAACATCGGCAGAAGCACCCCCGACATAGGTTTGAGCTGATTCGACTATTTCTGCTAGCAAACCGAGTCTTTTAGCAATCGTGAGAGCATTGGAACGTCCGGGAATTCCCCACAGTAATCGGTAGGTGGGCTGCATCGAACTATCATCAAATTCCACTGAAGCATTTTCAAAGCGATCGTCTTGATATTTGAGAGCTTTGAGTTCGCCAAAGTGGGTAGTTGCGACTGTTAGCAGGGAATGTTCCGCGAGGTATTGCAAAAGGGCGATCGCCAGTGCACTTCCCTCCGAGGGGTCTGTCCCCGCTCCTACTTCATCTAACAAAAC
>DMYK01000350.1:0-2401 GCA_003483675.1 Microcoleaceae cyanobacterium UBA11344 | reverse complement strand
GATCCGGCGTATGTGGCCGGAGAAAGTAGACAAACTTTGCTGCAAAGATTGTTCGTCACCAATATCAGCCAGAATATTGTCAAACCAAGGCAATTCTACAGGTTCGCGGGCGGGTACAAACATTCCCGCTTTCGCCATCAGGGCGACCAATCCCAAGGTTTTGAGAGTGACTGTTTTGCCACCTGTGTTGGGGCCTGTGATGGCGACGACACGGATGTGTGGCTGTATCGTTAGATCGATCGGCACTACTGGGAAACCTTGTTCGTATTGCTGCTGCCAGACTAATAGGGGATGTCGCAACTGACGCAAGGTGATTTGCGATCGCAATTGGGGAATTTTTAATTGGCTGGTTTCCGACTTTTCCCCATCTAATTCTTCTCCATTTTTGGGTGTTAATGCTCTATTTTCTACTTCAATAAATTTCGGCGAATTTGCTTCCAGCCATAAGCTGTAACGCGCTTTAGCACAAGCTAAATCTAAAATTGTCACCACAGCCAACAATCTGTCTAAATCAGGTTTGACTGCTGCAACTTCCCCGGTTAGGGTGCGTAGGACGGCTTCTACTTCTACTTGTTCTTGCCTCAGCAATTGCCGCATTTGATTGTTGAGATTTACTGTACTGTGGGGCTCTACATACAGTGTCGCGCCGCTGGCTGAGGAGTCGTGAACAATCCCCGGTATGGCATCTTTTTGGGGAGCTTTGACGGGAATGACAAAGCGCGAGTTCCTTTGGGTAATTACCTGTTCTTGGACGGCGTTGGATTGTCTCTGCAAAATACCCTGTAATACCTGATAAATGCGATCGCGCAACTGTCGCATTTGAGTTCTAATTGTCCCTAATTTGGGAGTAGCTCGATCGGCTACTTGGGCGCGATCGTCTATGCAGCGGTGTATTTCTTGTTCTAATTCAGGATAAGTCCGCAACCCGGCCGCAAGTTCCTTGAGCGTCGGCACATCTGGCTGAGCATCAACGATCCGGCGCAATTGCCTTGCTCCCGCCAGGGTGGTAGCAATCGCCAGCAATTCTTCGCCACTAAGCAACCCTTGCAGTTCCGCTCGTTTCACAGAAGTGCCGATGTCTTGAATTCCTTCAAAAGTCAAGCCGCCACTCAGCCGGCTCTCTAACTGATAAGCTTCCTGAGTTTGGGCCAGCAGTTCGGCTGTTTGAGCTGGAGTTGCCGGAATTTCGAGTTGGAGGGCGGCGGCGACGCCAAGTTTGGTGGCCGCGAAGGTAGCCAAGTGCTGACACAGGCGCGGCCATTCTAATAGTTCTAGGGTTTCGGCTTGAATCAAAGTTGAGCGGTTGTTGGTAATTGGCATTCTCAGGCGTTGACCGAGAAGGGTTATTGACGATACTATCAATTAATTTTAAAGTTTTTTGGGTTTTTTGGGCGCGGTTATTGGTAATTTTTGGTAACATTTAATTATTTTAATTTTAAATATACAGGGATAATTCTGGCTGTTGTATCCTGAAAAGTAATTTGTGGAGCGGGTGTTATGGGAAAGATTTTGGCGATCGCGGATGCTATGACTTTGGAAGTCGTGCAACAGTTACTCTCAGGGGAGGGACATCAAGTGAGAGTCGCCCCCGACGCTAGGGAGGGTATGGATTTGGCTCGGCAAATGTCCCCGGATTTGATAATTTGCGATGGGACTTCCCCTCAAATCGAGTGGTTGGAGCTGTGCCGGTTGGTGAAGGCCGATCGAGCATTGGCCGAAGTATATTTTATGCTACTGGCGACACCAGAGCAATTTAACGGGCCAACAGAATTGGATGAGTTGATTGACGATGTTGTGCTTAAACCAATAGTTAAGCAGGAATTATTAGGGAGAGTACGTGCAGGCTGGCGATCGCAGAGCTTAAAAATCGAGTTAGAGCGATCGCAACAAGAACTACAACTTGCTCGCGAGCGGATGCTCTCACGGGAAAAAATGTCTAATTTAGGCGAGTTAGTATCGGGGATAGCTCACGAAATCAACAATCCTATTACATTTATTTACAGCAACTTGACTCACGTACAAACCTATGCTAACGACTTAATAGAACTGCTGCGATTATATCAAAAACAGTTACTTAATCCCAGTCCTGAGATTCTGGAAAAACAGCAAGATATGGATGTAGAATTCGTACTCGACGATTTATTAAAAATTGTGAATTCGATGCGGACAGGGAGCGATCGCATTCGCCAAATTATCTTGTCAGTACAGGATTTTGCCCGGAGCGATCGTTCCGGGTGGCAATTATTTGATATTTCCGATGGTTTAGAAAACACTCTTTTGTTATTGCAGCACCGCTTACCAGCTCGCGAGGGAAGGCGGGATATCAAAGTAATTAAAGACTACGGAAATTTGCCACAAGGTGAGTGTTACGCCGGCCTGCTAAATCAGGCTTTTTTGAATA
>DMYK01000026.1:16007-16546 GCA_003483675.1 Microcoleaceae cyanobacterium UBA11344 | reverse complement strand
TCAAACAAAAAATGTTTGCGCTAAATGCCAAGGATTATATTTTAAGTATAAAGATTTTTTGAGGCATAAGCTATCTGTGGCGTCGCAAGTGCTACGCTGATACAGCAAAGCTCAAAAATGGTCTCTGGTTGAACAAGGAGTTTTGAGTTTAAGATTAAAGTCACGCACCACTTAAAACTTAACATTATTTTAGTCCCTCAGTCCCGCTCCTGCTATTCCAATTCGCCAATTACCGATTACAAAGCTATGGGAATTTTTAATCAGTCTCCTCCTTCTGAAACCGAAACTAAGAAGCGGATTTTACAAGCGGCTCAACGGTTGTTTGCCCGCAGTGGATACGACGGTACAACAACTCGCGACTTAGCAGCGGCAGCGGGTGTGGCGGAGGGTACGCTGTTTCGGCATTTTGTTAATAAAAAAGCAATTTTGGTTGAGGTAGCGACAGAAGGATGGGTGGAATTACTGACAGATTTGCTGACGGAATTAAGCGAGATGGGCAGTTACAAAGCTGTGGCTCAGGTGATGCGGCGGCGGATGCT
>DMYK01000026.1:15627-15930 GCA_003483675.1 Microcoleaceae cyanobacterium UBA11344 | reverse complement strand
TGTGGCTGAGGCTTTTTTTGAAACGGCGATGGAAAAAGGAGTTTATCGGAAGATGAATCCGAAGATTGTGGCTCAGGTATTTTTGGGAATGTTTGCAATCGCGGGTTTTAGTCAAAATACGATTATGGAGCCCAATGCTTCCCCGCAGGAAATGCAGGAAATGGCAGAAGGGCTCGCAGATATTTTTCTGAATGGGGTTTTAGTCAAGGATGAATAATTAGGATGTTGAAGGAAGAGGGAAGTTCAGCAACGGATTCTGTAACGGATGTAACGGATGTAAAGGATTGAAGGTCCTTCGACGGA
>DMYK01000026.1:7404-15432 GCA_003483675.1 Microcoleaceae cyanobacterium UBA11344 | reverse complement strand
CGATTATCCTGCCATTCATCCGTCACTACTTCCCAAGTTGTATTGCTTTCAAGTTCCAGCAATAGACTTGATACTTCTTCAAGCGTCGATGCTATGTGACATTCTTCTACCCAACTTTGCCGGAGCATTTTCCATTGACTTTGTACCGCTTCCTGCTGAAAATTTGATTCTAATTCAACTAGCAATTCTGCTAGCTGTTTTGGGTCCATTGCTGCTGACACCTCGCTCATCCAACAGTCGCGACGTTCTTTCCATTCTTCCGTCACTGCGTCCCAGTTTAGGTGGGCTTCAAACTCTAACAGTAATTGGTTTAGTTCTACCATATTAAATTTTGTCTTGTTTGCAGTTTGTGCTAAAATTATACAAGTTTTATCGATGAAGACTGTTAATTCTTTATAATGATTAATGAATTTACTTTAGAGCGGCTAGATATTCCCTGCGGTTGGATTCGCGGCGAGGGTGACTGGGCTGGAGTCGCGGCGGCTATGAAGAGAGGGGAAACGGTAGAAGTTATTCAAGAAGTTGGTTCTACTTTGTGGAAAACTACTCTACCAGAAGGACATTCATTGTCTTGGGATGGTGATAATTTATCAACTATCAAAGCGAGAATTTGGATTAGTTTTACGCAAAGAAGATTCTCGCCAGAATCTGCTTTGCCAAAAGTTCAATGGCATCCGAGAGTATTGTGGGTAGGGATAGGTTGCGAAGGCGGAACATCGAGAGAATTAATCGAAAGTGCGATTACACAAGTCTGTCACGCCTATGATTTAGCGTCAAGTGCGATCGCAGGTATTGCGACAATAGACACTAAAGCCAATGAAGCCGGAATTATCGAACTTTGTCAAGGGCGAAACTGGCCTTTAAAAACCTTTGCCGCTAATATTTTAAATTCTGTAGAAGTTCCCAATCCTTCAAATATTGTAGCGCAAAAAGTCGGGACATCCAGTGTAGCAGAAGCCGCTGCACTTTGTGCAGTTAGGGAAGAAATTTTAACCGCAGATGAACGCAAATATACGCAGATATCCATCCATCAGCGTTCATCTGCGTTGATCTGCGGTTCAAATCCCCTCTTAGTTCCTAAAAAAATATTTCGATTGGGAGAAAAACCAGGCTCTGTAACAGTAGCCGTGGCGTTTTGTGCGATCGAATATCTGGGATAATATATTACTGATCGGCATTCACAAATCGACCAATCAAGCCCGAAACAAACGACAAAACAATTGAACCAAACAAAGCAGGCCAAAAACCGTTAACCGCAAAACCGATACTGAACACACCCGCCAACCACGAAGCCAGGGACAGCGAAATCGCGTTCACAACGAATAAAAACAAACCCAAAGAAAGAATGCTCAAAGGCAGAGTCAGCAATGTCAGAATCGGCCTGACAACCGCATTCACAAACCCGATCACCACCGCAGCCAGCATCGCCGCCGGAAAGCTAACCACCGTGATACCTGGTACAATGTTAGCTGTAATCACTAGCGAAACCGCTGCTACTACCCAAGTTAAGAAAAAACTTAGCATATCGTTTTTTTCATCTCCATCACTATTAATTAAGATTGTAACTGTTTAGGCGATCGCCCAAAGTTCGGGATACACTACCAAATATCCACCTTGCGAGAATATCAGATTTATGAAACTCCGGCAACTAGCTGCATTCCTATTGACGCTCACTATCTTAATCTTCCCGCTACCAGCCTGGGCGCAATCTAAATATTATCCACCTCCCCTGTCATTTAGCAACGCCGAACTGACAAGGCGCGATTTTTCCGGTCAGGTTTTGCGGGCTGCGGAATTTTCTAACGCTAATATGGATTTGACTAACTTTTCTAATGCCGATTTGCGGGGAGCAATTATGAGTGCTTCGGTGATGACTCAGGCGAATTTGCACGGAGCAAATTTAACTAATGCTATGATCGATCAAATTAAATTCACGAAGGCTGATTTAAGCGATGCAATTTTAGTGGAAACAATTTTGCTGCGTTCTACTTTTGATGGAGTTGATATCACGGGCGCTGACTTTACCGATGCAATTATGGACGGTGTACAAGTTAAAGAATTGTGCAAAATAGCTAGCGGGATTAATTCTCAAACTGGAGTTTTGACTCGCGATTCTCTTTGGGATGTCGCTGATATTTCTTAGTCCGCGCAGGCGGACTTTGTTTGTGTAGTCGCGGTTTCAACCGCCGTGTCTTTGGTCGATCGCTCTTTCCGCTTCCTGGGAACTATCATTAATTGGTTGACTTTGGGAATTGGGTAAACTTGTCTGCACAAAAGAAGTACAATTTATGGAAAAATAATAATTGCTCATTTAATCGATCGCCATGATCCCAATGACTACCGTTACCCAAGCAGAAATTGAGCAGTATCGCTCCCAACTACAAGAATATCCCGATGCGCTGAAAGCCCTTGATGTCCTTGAAGAGTGTGAAGGCGATTTAGAATTTGCTGCCGAAACTGTAGCAATTGAGACAGGAGAATTAGCGGACGATCTAAGTGAAAAAGACCCGGAAGAAGACCCAAATAAACCTAGCTGGTTAGAAAAGTTAGTCGAGAAATTGCGTCCTCATATTTGTACGCAAGCCTTTAGAGAAGTATTAACTCAGGGGTTTTGCGGGTGCAATTGGTTTACTAATACCTGTTGTTGGCTCTCCTACATTAATAATATTGGTGGTTGTCTATATAAGTAGGAAAACCCTCGACGAGTGTTGTAAAGATTGCTAAACGCCGATCGCGGTAAAAGCAGCCCAGTAATGAGGTGCAGCAAAGGGAAACGGCTTGCGGTTTCGTGCGCCATTCTGAGGAGCATTAACAAAGCGTGTACGTTCCTTTAGAGGCAGTTTTTCAAATGTTTGATCGATTTGGGGTTTGAGGCGTTCCAATACAGTTTCAAGCCCCTCTGAGGTCAAATTCCGCAGCCATTGTTGTGCCTCATTCAGAGCAGCAACGGTTGACAAAGTTTTGATGTTTTCATAGAACCGAATTAGTAATAAAGTGCTGGCAAGTTGATCGACTTTCCAAAGGGTACTAACCATACTAGGGCTACCTGCTAAGAGAAAGCCAAAAGGTAAGCCGATATATTCATCGCTAGTTTTGGATTCTGTCAATCCAGTTTCGCAGGCGGAGAGGGTGACAAGACGACATTGATTTAGATCGAGATTCAAGATTTCCAATAGTGTCAAACGTTCGTTATTTGCTAATTTCAGGGCTGATTCCAAAGGCGAGTCAGGCTCAAACTTGCCGTGACAGCCGAAATGGGCGCAGTTAGCAAGGCTGATGTTCGAGTTTAGAATTGCGTTTTTGTTAGCATCATCTTTTGCTAACAAAAAATCATTAGGTTTGAATTGATCGCAGATGTTAGCGGCTTGCAGTTCAAGTAAATAGCGATCGCTGGTAGGATTGGCGATGGCAAATAGGTGGGAGAAGTTGGGGCGTTGTCGCATTTGTGCTTGTTGTAGCAATTGACAACTGGGCGCGTAGCCGACACCACCAAAGAAGCAGTCTAATAGATAAGGATTGGTGGGTGAGGAATCGCTGTTTGGGTTAAACTGCAACCAAGTTTCTTGGCTGACAGGTAGGGCGTGCAGGGGAAACAAGTGCAGGAAGCGATGGGGAATTAAAATTAGTCGATCGCACTGTTTCGGAATATTCTTTAAAATCTCATCAAGATGCAAAATTTTCGCTAGGTTTTGCAGGTGAGAGGCAAGTTTTTGCTGCCATTGGGGTTTACTCTCTTTGTAGTCTTTCTGATACTCGTTATCCCAATTTACCAAGGCTTCAAAGTCTGCGGTTGAAGATTGCCAGATGATGGGTGTTGGGGATTGCGGGGTGATGATGAAAGTAAGAAATTTATCGCCTATAATGTACCACTCAAGAATAGCGGTGTTTTCACCTGTTAAAGATTGAATCTCGTTGTAGGGAATAGGTTCAACTTTTTGGGTGAGGCTGAAGTTAGGATCGATCGGTTTAATATCGCGGGTAATCAATTCATTGAGTTGTTGCTGTAATTGATTGATGTGAGTGTAGTTGCCCAGAACCCCGGTTTCTGGGTTGCGATTTCTTTCTTCGATTTCCAGTTGTCTTTGTTTGGTAGAAATTTCTTGACGCAGACGTGATAATTCGTTGAGAACGGTTTCGGAAATGTCGCCTTTGGGTTTGATGTCGCGGTTGGCGACGAGTTCAACTAAGTTACGGGCTTTACTGCGTTCAGCATATTCTATGGCGGCGGTGTCGTTTTTGAGTTCTATACAAACTTCCACCATATTTCGATAAAGTTTATTCCATTCTTCGGCTAATTTCTGCTTAGTTGCATCGCCAGAATGAATCTCACCTCGAAGTAACTCGACAGTATTAATCGCATCAGCAAAGGTATCATAAGCTAACTGTAAGTTGGGAACTTCTCGATAGGCAATCCCCAAATTAAATAAGGTTTCAGCATGATTTTGCGGAAAAGCTTCACGGGTGTAGACTTCGAGTGCGGCACTGTAAAATGCGATCGCCATCTCTAGATTATCAGCCCTCTCTCCCATGATTCTGACATTGTAGGCAACAGCCAGATTACCCTGCGTCTGCGCCCAATCTTCTGGGTTAGTTTCCCTGGTAAAAACCAAAAGTACAATTTCGTGGGCAGCAATGGCAATTTCTAGATTATCCGCCCTTCTGCCTTTAGGAAATTCTTGAATCTTATTAGCAATATTTTCAATTAAAGTAGCAATTACTTCAACTTCTTCTGGGTCATCTATTCCCCCCATAATTCTAGCCATTGTTTCTTGCAGAACGGGAATAAAATTAAGATTCAGCTTATCTAAATTTGCTTGCAATACTCCATAAATGTGCCGCGCATCTCCCCCAAAATTCTCATATTCTGTCTGCACCAGCAATTGCAAAAATGCTACATAATCATCTAGCGAATTATTGTCAACCTCATTACCCGCAGCGGATGTAAAACCCAAAAATTCCCCTAGCTGACTGGCAACAAGAAGCAAAAAATTAGCTGCATTCTCGTTTCCTGACTCTGCCAACTGTGCCGCTACTCCCTCGCAAACTTGCAGAAACTCCAAATCCAGCAAATTCGAGTTTGCCTGTAAAATCTCTGGTTCCTCACCGCTAGGACAATTCAGCAGTTCTTGAATCAGATTGAGATAATTTTGAATATGGTTTTCATCCACGATCGCGAGGGGGTAGAGAATCACACTGAGATTTATTTTAGCATAATTGGTGGGTGGCCAGAAACCGGGTTTTTTTGAGAATCTTCGTTACCGTCGATATAAATCGTAAAAAACCCGGTTTCTTTGCTGCGCTGGTGGTTTAAATGCGTAACAGGTGAGGTTTCGCGCCTCAACCCAACCTACAATCGCGTGATTAAGTTTGTTCAGCTTGGGCTATTGTCGCTTCTACTTCAGCCACAGACAAGTCTAAGACTGTAGCAATTTGTTCTGTACTTAATCCCAGACTAACCATTCTGAGGATTGAAACTTTCTCTCGTTGTTTCGCGCCGGCTTGTGCTTCGGCTTGTGCTTCAGTTTTTCCTTCAGCTTGCCCTTCAGCAAAAACATCTTGATAAAACCGGGTTTTCTTTAAATCACTGAGTTCAAACATGGCGGCAATTTCCTCTCTTGATTTTTGTGGTAATTTGTAAACAATGATCGTCTCTAACAACTCGATCAGACTCTTTTTCACAGCAGCATTAGCTATTTCTCTCTCCGCTTGTCTAGCTAATTCTCTAGCCAAATCTGGAGCCGTATTTTCGGGTTCAATGATTAGTCTAAGTAATTTTATCGGCAGAGATGCTGTGGCTGGTGGACTAAGTTCATCGAGGTAAATACGGGTGATATTCGGCAGGGCCAGCATTTGCTGAAAGTGAAGATTATTTTCCCTTTCAGTTTGGCGATTTGGGTAAATGACTACCAATTGCCAAGGGTGCGGCGGTTGGTATTGTTTCAGATAGATGAATAGTTCGGAAAATAGACGATAATAAAGATTGGGATCTGGTTGAAATTGCACCTCCACAATGTAGAAAGGTAGTTGAGAATCTGCTACAATTGGCAGAAATAAACCATCTAGGCGAAAGGCTAATTGTTTGACCTCTTGGGAGGTAAATTGGTATTGGTTAGTAGCATCGGCAGGTATACCCAGGAGGGCAAAGAAAACAAAGGGAAATTGTTGGAAGATGTGGTAAAATAGGCTATCAGTTTTCATTGATTAGATTGAATTTTTCATCGTATCTTGTCCGGTTGATTAATTTTTTTCTGCTACTACCTCGCCAGCTTACAGAAACCTGAGCCTGCAATTCTGAGTTAGCCTGTAAAATCTGCGGTTCCTCACCGTTGGGGCAAGTCAGCAGGGTGTGAATTAATTGCAGATAGGCTTGGGCGCGGTTTTCATCCATCGTGGCGAGTTGTGAGTAACACCGATGTTTATTTTAGCATTATTTGTGGTTGGGTGGGGGCGGGTTTTTGAGATTTGATTGTGCGCGGGTGGCCAGAAACCGGGTTTTTTTGAGAATATTTCGTGACTGTCGGGGAACTCGTAAAAAACCCGGTTTCTTTGGATATTAACCGCAGATGTCGGCGGATATACGCGGATGAACGCAGATGAATTTTGCGATCATTTAGGTGCTTTTTTATGAGCTGCTTCGTAATTTTGTGTCATTAACTGGCTGACTTCGGGATTGTAAATTCGCAGATAATTCCAGTAATTCTCCAATACCGATTTCACGTATCCCTGAGTCTCAGGAAACGGAATTTTATTCACAAAATCGTCCGGGTCATTAAAGCTAAATCTCTTCAACCAATCCCCTACCGCATTCGGCCCGGCATTGTAACTCGCGACAGCTAACAAAGAGTTATTCTTGTACTCGTCGTGGGTGTGATCCAAATACCAAGTGCCGAGTTTAACGTTGTCGTTCACATCCTCCAAGGAATACTTTTTGAGGTTAATTTGTTCAGCAATCCAAGAGCCTGTTTCTGGCATTACTTGCATTAAACCGGTGGCCCCAACTGCTGATTTAATTTTTGGCATAAATCGGGATTCTTGCCGGATTAATGCTGTTACTAATCCCGGATTTAATTTGCGTTGTTGCGACCATTTGACAATGGTTTCTAAGTAAGGAAAAGGATACAGTGCTTGCCAATAAGTCGGCTGCTGTCTGAGGGCGAGATATTGGGTTCTCTCATCTGGTTTTTCTCGCTGCCGCAAACTTCCAATCATCCACAAACCGTCTAGGTTGTCTCCGACTCCAAGTCGCATTAAACCATCGGTGAACTGTTCAGAAATAGTCGGTTCTACGCGGTTGGTAAATTCGATTTGCCACAGAGTCCAAGCATCTCTATCTTGACCTAGTTGATAGAGCTCTTTTAAAGCAGGAGAACCGGCGGGTGGTTCGGGTCGTTGAGGGGGGCGGACTAGATTTGGAGACAAATCGCGGACTGTGGTAAAATCGCCTACTGGCCAGCCGAGAAATACTGCCGATCGCCAAGCAAAATATGACTCTGGATAGTGTAAAATTGTGTACTCAAATGCTGTTTTTGCATCTGCTTCTCGCCCGATTTGCTTGGCCCATTTCCCCACCCAAAATGCTGCTTCTGGAGCGAGTTCGCTGTCGGGATTGTGAGTGGTTAATTCCCTCGCCCATTGCCAAGCTGAATTTACATCTCCGCCTTTGGCGAATTGTTGGGAAATAGTCCAGCGCAATTCGCCTGCTTTATCAGAATTGTTGTATTTTGTCAATAGCAATTTGCGGGTATCTGAGGCTGATTGAGCGCTGCCTAGTTGGTCGAGAAGTTTGGATTTATCTAATAGGGCTTCGGCGGCGTGATTGGGAAAAGTGCTAATAACTCGATCGAGCAAACCTACAGCTTCTTTGGGATCGACTAGCCGCGAGAGCCGAATTAATCCTAAACCGGTATCTTCGGAATCGGGAAAATCTCGCACTAATTCTTGATAGGCAATTCTCGATTCCGGTATTTTCCCGTCTAACCACAAACCGCGAGCTTTGCGGTAAAGATTTCTGCCTGTTGGGGGAGCTTT
>DMYK01000026.1:2233-7372 GCA_003483675.1 Microcoleaceae cyanobacterium UBA11344 | reverse complement strand
TTCCCAATCTTGTGGTTTCAAAGCGCTGCTGTTTTGCTGCACCAGTTGTTCTAAAATTGTACCGTAATCATTGATGTAATGACCGTATTTGGCTATTACCAACATCAATTCAGGCTGATTAGGGTTGGCTTTTAACTTAGTTTGGGCAATTTGTACGCTGCGGGGATGGGCGGGAAATTGAGTAATTGCCTGCTGCCAATATTCCGGTTTTGACTTGCCTAAAACGTACAAAGCTTCGGCCGCTACCGGGTCGTTGGGATAGTTTTTGAGCAGTTCTTGCCAAGCTTTTTCAGCTTGACCTTTGTCGCCGCTCAATTGGTAAGCTTGCGCCCGTTTTAGGGCAATATGAGATGCTAATATTGGATATTCTTGCTCTAATTTGTCTAATAAAGTCAGAGCTTTCTTGGCATTTCCTTGCTGGATTAAATCGCTGGCAAGCAGGTAGCGGGCGCGACTTTGAGGGGAGACTTGCTGCTTGTCAGTTGCGCTTTGAGATCTGGTGGCTGCGATCGCATCTAATTTCGTTGCTCTCTCCACTGGTGACAGCGATACCAGCGTCTTAACTTCTGACTCGGAATTCGCTGCATCCCCTGGCTGCACCGCTTTTTGAAACGGGCTGACACCCATCCATTTCGCCGCAGCAAGTAGAGAGCCGATCGCGATCAGGGCAACTGAAATACTGATTAAAACAGAAAGTTTGGTTGTGCGTCGCTTGAACATGGGAATTTAAGATAATCAGAATAAAGAGCGGGTGATTTCTCAAAAGTTATCACAGGTAGGATAGCTGTTCCACAAGAAATAAAAACATAAACCACCAACTACCAAGTACAATCAAAAATCTCAAATCTAAACTGTAAATCAAAACATGGAATTTCGAGTTACCGATACACCCTCCTCTGTTTGGACGGGAGATGCCCTGGCAATTGGCCTATTTGAAGACGCGGTAGAGTTGACCGACGAACTGGCACAATTAGATGAAAAGCTTGCAGGGACGCTGAAAGAGCTGCTACTGGAAGTAGATTTCAAGGGCAAAGCTGGCACCAGCGCCATCACTCGCGTCGGCGGCAACAGTCCCATCCGCAAAATTGCGATCGTCGGTTTGGGGAAAGCAGAGAACTTAAAATTAGACATTTTGCGGCAAGCTGCGGGTATTTGCGCCAAGTTAGCCAAAAAGGAAAAATGTAAAACCCTCGGAATTAGCTTTCCTCTGTGGAAAAGTGCGCCGGATTCTACAGCTTCAGCCATCGCCGAAGGTGTGGAACTCGCCCTGCATCAAGACAACCGTTTCAAATCGGAACCCGATGATCAAAGCCAGTCGATCGCACAAATAGACTTGCTAGGTTTAGCCGGTACCGAAAGTGCGATCGTCCGCGCCCGCCAAATCACTGCTGGAGTAATTTTAGCACGGGAATTGGTCGCAGCGCCGGCAAATTCTGTCACCCCAATTACAATGGCCGAAACCGCTCAAAGTCTGGCTTCCGAATGCGGTTTAACATTAGAAATCTTGGAGCGAGAAGACTGTGAAAAACTCGGCATGGGAGCATTTCTCGGCGTTGCCCAAGCATCCGACTTGCCCCCAAAATTCATCCACTTAATTTACAAACCAGAAGGCAAACCGCGCCGCAAAATAGCAATTGTGGGCAAAGGATTGACTTTCGATTCCGGTGGTTTGAACATCAAAGGTGTCGGCAGTGGCATTGAAATGATGAAAGTCGATATGGGCGGCGCAGCGGCAACTTTGGGAGCGGCAAAGGCGATCGGTCACATCAAACCCGATGTCGAAGTTCACTTTATCAGTGCCGTCACTGAAAACATGATCAGCGGCCACGCTATGCGCCCTGGAGACATCCTCACAGCTTCCAATGGCAAAACAATCGAAGTTAACAATACCGACGCTGAAGGGCGTTTAACCCTCGCTGATGCTTTGGTATTTGCTGATAAATTGGGAGTTGATGCGATCGTCGATTTAGCGACTTTGACCGGGGCTTGTGTAATTGCTTTAGGCGATGATATCGCTGGTTTGTGGAGTCCTCAAGACAGCGTTGCTGCCGAAATTTCAGCCGCCTCAGAATTAGCCGGAGAAAAGTTTTGGCGAATGCCGATGGAAGAGAAGTATTTTGAAGGCATGAAAGCTTTGCACGCTGACATGAAAAACACTGGCCCTCGTCCCGGTGGAGCAATTACAGCAGCCCTATTTTTGCAGCAGTTTGTGAAGGATACTGCTTGGGCTCACTTAGATATTGCCGGGCCAGTTTGGACTGAAAAAGAAAACGGCTACAACAATGCTGGGGCTACTGGTTTTGGGGTTCGGACTCTGGTGCATTGGGCTCTGAATTAAACGTAAAGGGACAAGGCAGTGCGATCGGATCTAACCATCGACAACCGGGCAATTCAGGACAAGGCAATACCCCAAAATGTCGATCGCACGAGCCAGAGATGTCACCATCACCGATTCATTGTAGGGATAAGGCAATGCCGTTTCTCTACCCCAAAACATCTTCATTGTAGGGACAAGGCACGTGCAGTTTCCCTACCCCAAAACGTCTTCATTGTAGGGACAGGGCACGTGCAGTTTCCTGACTGTCGGTAACTGAAAGAGTAGAGGATACAAGAAGTCGGGTATCTGGGCTTTCTGTAATTTATCTCAACTGTGAAACGGAATAGTTACTAAAGGCAAAAGCGTTAAAATTAACCAAGTTAAAAACCACTTATTCGGTTTTGGCGGCGTTTCCGGTTCTGCTAACAGCGCCTCTATTCTCTCTCCCAATCTATTTGGAAACCCGACAGCACCAACCACGCAAGCTATTTCAAAATAGTGGTGCGGATAACTCGCTACCAACAGCAAAGCTTCTGCTAATAATAAAGAATCTACCCCCGCCGCAGCTTTGGCATCAGCCCGCAATTCCCGCAGTGTTAATAACTCTTCCCACAAAGCCTGGGTATTCGGTAGCCAAGCTGTGATTTCCCGCAGCAATCCCAGCCCAAAAAAACCGAAGGTATCGCGATAATAGTAGTGCGCTTGCTCGTGGGCAATAACGGCTTCAATGTGTACTTGATCCAAGGTTTTTAACAACCCCGTACTGACTACAAATTCTGGATGCCAAAAGCCAATTATAGCAGAAAATAAAGCTGGTGTCTCCATGATTCTGACGGTGGTTCCGGCTATTTTTTGCTGAGGATAATTGCGAATTTTATGGACAAATAAACTACCGTCTAGCGCTAGCTTGATGCCGGAAAATACTGCTTTTCCTAAAAAGGCTGCGGCTAGCAAATAGCTCAACCATCCGTCCCACAATCCTACCATTTGTCCTTTAGTTCCCATGCTAAAAACTGCGGCGGATGTTACGAGCAATAGCAGCGGAGGAAATAGAAATAATAAGAGCGATCTCTGCCAGCGTTGGGCCCAATTTCCTGTAGGATGAGACCAGGTGAGTCTGAGATAGTAACCGAGACTTAGTGCAACTATAATTAGGATTAAGTGCATTATTTTTGCTCCTCCCTAGCTTGCCGGACAGCTTGAATACGAAGGGAAATTTCTTCTAATTGTTCGACGGTTGCTTGGTCAAGACTGTCAGCAAATCCTGCTACAATATCGGGGTTTCCTACTGCTAGGAATTTCTGCAAGCGATCGTAAGCAAACAGTGCTTGAGCTTGTGCGCGAGAAACTAATGGTTGCCAAGTGAAAGTCCGCTCTGTTTTGTCGCAAGCTAGCCAACCTTTGTCTGTCAAGCGACGCAGCACTGTTGTGACTGAGGCGTAAGCTAATTCGCGATCGGGATCTGACAAAATGCGATCGTGTACTTCTTTAACTGTAACACAGCTTAGTTCCCAAACAATATTCAAAATCTCTGCCTCCAAAGGGCCGAGAGAAAGTTGTTTGGGACGATAATTTGGTAGAGGGTTCATAGGCAATTAACAATTCAAAATGTGATTTTTGCTTCAAATATTAATTGACTTTATACTCCATCGCCAATTCTCTACTTTAGAGTACAGCCATTCTGGCTCGCTCCGTGTTTATTTTAGAAATATTTAATCTAAATCATCCAAATATCAAGTTTGACAGTCTGTCATTTGACACGAGCAGCACCTCAGTGTCAGAATCTAGATTTTGTGAGTAAATTTTGGATGATTTACTTCATTTCATCTCAGATTAACCTATGTTCAAAAAACAACTATTATTAGCGTCAACTACCGCTGCTGGCATTGCTGTTTTGAGCGGCTATCTGGGAATTGCCAGGAATCAAGCTCAAGCGGCAGAAACTCAAGAAGTCGATCTAAAATTTAGCGGTCAAGTAGGCGAAAAACCCTTTAATTGTGGCGAAAGCTACAGCAATTTAGGTATGGTAGCTACTACAGTTACACCCACTGACTTTCGGTTTTATGTATCTGAAATTGCCTTAATTGATGCTAATGGCAAAGCAGTACCCGTAACTCTCAAACAAGACGGAAAGTGGCAGCACCAAAATGTTGCTTTGCTGGATTTTGAGAATAAATCTAGTGCTTGTGCAAATGGGACAGTAGAAATTCGCGATCGCATTCTCGGCACTATACCCAAAGGCAACTACAAAGGCTTACAATTCACCCTCGGCGTACCCTTCAATCTCAATCACAAAGACGCCACACTCGCACCTTCTCCCCTGAATTTAACATCTCTGTGGTGGAACTGGCGCGGCGGCTACAAATTTCTGCGGATCGACATGACAAATCCAAGTAAAAGCACAATGCCTGGAAGCCACAGTCAGGGCGATCGCATTCAGGCAAATCCTAGCACAAAACCCGAACAACACAGTCCTGAAAACAACCAAAATCACGGCAATACAGCAGGTTTTGTCATTCATTTAGGCAGCACCGGATGCACAGTGGGAGAAAAAAATCAGCAACCAAGTACCTGTAAAAATCCTAACACAGCAAAAGTTGTTTTCAATAACTTTGATCCAGCCAAAAATACAGTAGTTGCCGACATCAAATCCCTGGTAGCTAATAGCAATTTGGCAATAAATCAACCGAATACTCCTCCCGGTTGTATGTCAGACCCCAAGGATAGTGATTGTACTGGGATTATGAATAATTTAGGTTTGCCCTTTGATGGAAAAGTTGCGGGTAAACAGACTTTTTTCAAAGTTAAATAACCGCTCCGGG
>DMYK01000026.1:0-2212 GCA_003483675.1 Microcoleaceae cyanobacterium UBA11344 | reverse complement strand
TTAAATAAACCCGCCCCCACACCACAAATGAAATTGAGTCGCTTATTCACCTTTACTATTATTTGCATTTTGTCATGTTTTTTGGCGATCGCCCTGACTCAACTTTTATGGCAGGAAAAAAGTGCGATCGCCACTCCCCCACCTCAAACCTACAACTGGAATATCCCCGCTTGGATGCCGAAACCAATTGTACCAGCCGACAACCCAATGAACAACGAAAAAGTCGAATTGGGACGGCATCTTTTCTACGAAAAACGCTTGTCAATTACAGGGGAATTTTCCTGTGCATCCTGTCACATTCAAGCCAAAGCTTTTACAGACAGTAAAACAGTAGGAGTCGGCGCAACCGGAGAAAAACACCCGCGAAATGCCATGAGTTTAACCAATATTGGCTACAATTCAGTGCTGACTTGGGCAAATCCGTTAATGGCTCAACTAGAATTTCAAGCCTTAGTTCCCATGTTTGGCGAACACCCAGTCGAGATGGGAATGGTAGGAAAAGAACAGGAAATTATCGCAATGTTTGGACAAGATGCGCGATACAAAAAAAAGTTTATCGCAGCTTTTGGTGACGGCGAAAACGCTATTAGCATCAGCAACATCATGAAAGCCATAGCAGCATTTGAACGCACTCTAATTTCCGTCAATTCTCCCTACGATCGCTATCGCTACGGCGGCGACAAGAACGCTATCTCAGCGTCAGCTAAGCGGGGCGAAGACTTATTTAATAGCGAACGCTTAGAATGCTTCCACTGTCACGGTGGCATGAATTTTTCAGATTCAATTATGCACGATCGCTTAGCTTTTAAAGAAATTGCTTTTCACAATACTGGACTGTATAATATAGATGGCAAAGGCGCTTATCCGCCCAACAACACTGGGGTTTACGAGGTTACTGGCGAACCATCAGATATGGGAAAATTCAAAGCACCGACTTTGCGAAATATTGCCTTGACAGCACCTTATATGCACGACGGAAGTATCAAGACTTTGGCAGAAGTTATCGGTCACTATAAAGCAGGTGGCAGAACTATTAAAAAAGGAGAATTTGCCGGAGTAGGGAGCGAAAACCCACTCAAAAGTAATTTTGTTTCTGGCTTTAAATTGACGGTACAAGAAGAACGGGATTTGCTGGCTTTCCTGAAAAGTTTAACAGAGGTAGAATTTATCAACAACCCTGCTTTTAGAGACCCAAATTTACCGTAGTTCCAAATTGGAAATCGGCAACTCGATCGCAAACTTAGTCCCCTCACCAGGGGTAGAAAAACACCGCAAATTACCCCGATGATTTTCCGTCACAATTTGATAGCTAGTTGCTAACCCCATACCCGTACCTTTCCCGACAGGTTTAGTAGTAAAAAATGGATTAAATATTTGTTCTTGCACCTCTGAATTCATCCCACAACCATTATCCTGAATGGAGACGATCACCTGATTTTTAGAAGTAATAGAAGTCGTAATCGTAATCCAACCAATATAATCTAATTCTTCCGTAGGGACAAGGCAATGCCTGGTCCCTACGCTTGATCGCCGTTGTTCGATCGCATCAATAGCATTGATTAACAAATTCAGAAACACCTGATTTAATAAACCACCATAACATTCAATTAAGGGTAAATTTCCATATTTTTTGACAACAGAAATTTCTGTTTTTACCGTTGAACCATTCAAGCGATTTTGTAAAATCATTAAGGTACTCTCGATATTTTCGTGAAGATCTATTTCTTTTAATCCAGCTTCATCTAGGCGCGAAAATGTCCGCAGAGACTTAACAATATCTCTGATGCGTGTGGCTCCAGTTTTCATGGATTCCAGCAACTTAGAAAAATCACTTACTAGATACTCAAAGTCAATATCTTCTCTAAAATCAGAAATCGCCTGCGGTGGACTCGGAGCGTGCTCTTGGTAGAGTCGAATTAACTCAATTAAATCATTAACATAATTGGTGGCGGGTTGAATATTGCCATAAATGAAACTTATGGGGTTATTAATTTCATGGGCAATACCGGCCACTAATTGCCCCAAACTTGACATTTTTTCGGCTTGAATTAACTGAGTTTGGGTATTTTGCAACTTTTTGAGGGTTGCTTCTAATTTTTCAGATTGCAGCCGCAGTTTAATTTCTGATTGACGGACTGCTTCCGCCTGTATCCGGTCTATTTCAGCACCAGCACGAGTGGCAAAAATTTTCAAGATAGCTGACTGCATTTCT
>DMYK01000031.1:9752-12602 GCA_003483675.1 Microcoleaceae cyanobacterium UBA11344 | reverse complement strand
ACTTTGATAGCCAGCACAGAGAAAAATCCCCAGTTAAACGGCGATATCGCTTTAGAACTCCGTCGCACCTATGACCAAGAAGTGCTGGAAAAATGGTCAAATGTGAGAAAAAATCCCGATTGGATAAATCACTTAGTGCTAGCAGCCGACCAATTTATCGTCAGCCGCCCGCTACCAGAGGAACCGGAGGGCAAAACTATCATCGCCGGATATCCCTGGTTCAGCGACTGGGGGCGGGATACGATGATCGCCCTGCCCGGCCTCACAATCTGTACTGGGCGATCGGACATTGCGCGATCGATCTTGCGGACTTTTGCCCGGTATGTCGATGGAGGGATGTTGCCAAACCGCTTTCCCGATGCTGGTGGTGTACCAGAATACAACACCGTAGACGCGACACTGTGGTACTTTGAAGCAATTCGCGCTTACTACTACGCCACCCGGGACGATCGACTTTTGAGCGAACTCTGGCCGATACTATGTGAGATTGTCGATTGGCACCTAAAAGGCACTCGGTATAACATCCACCTCGATCCAGACGACGGTTTAATCTACGCCGGCGAAACTGGCGTGCAACTGACTTGGATGGACGCGAAAGTCGGCGATTGGGTGGTGACTCCCCGGATTGGTAAGCCGATCGAAATCAGCGCTCTTTGGTACAATGCTATACAAGCAATGGTAAGTTTTGCTCAAAAATTGGGCCAACCTCACTATGAATACCAAAAATTGGCCGATCGCACGGCCGCGGGATTCACTCGTTTCTGGAACGATGCCACAGGTTACTGTTACGACGTTCTGGACGGCCCAGACGGACACGATCCCCGACGGCGACCCAACCAAATATTCGCCGTGTCGCTGCCTCTATTAACTGGGGATCAGTCTCCGAACTCTTTATTAGCAAGGGGATTGCGGGTCAAGGAAACCCACCGCTATACACCGTTACTCACGCCCGATCGGTGTCGGGGTGTGGTGGACGCCTGCGCTCAACAGTTGCTCACTTCTGTCGGCCTTCGCAGCCTCTCGCCGGAAGACGCGCAGTATCGGGGCGAATATGGGGGCGATCTGTTGCAGCGCGATCGAGCCTATCATCAGGGTACAGTTTGGGGCTGGCTAATTGGGCCCTTTGTTTTAGCTCACTTAGACGTATACAAAGACCCAGCACAAGCTCGTGAATTGCTCGAACCGATGGCACATCATATATTAGCCGGCGGAGTTGGCAGTTTGGGCGAAATTTTTGAGGGCGACGCACCCTTCGAGCCGCGGGGCTGCACTGCACAAGCTTGGACAGTGGCTGAGGTGCTGAGGGCTTGGTTAGCAATTCAGAGGACGGGCGGTTAAATTGGCAGTGTTATCTGTCATTTGTGAGACTTCTATTGTTGAATAGCGGTGCGACAATCGTTTAGTCCTGGACGCATTTCAACGTAATTCTGTCATTCTGAGCGTAGGCTTTGCGAAGTGAAGAATCTCGGAGATGCTTCACGACACTGCGTTTTCCTGATCCTTCGCAAGGCTCAGGATTGTGAAGGAGCGCATGACAGACACAATAGCTGCGTCCAGGACTGTAGTTGTTAATAGTGATTAGTAGTGATGAGTAGGTTGGGTAGAACGAAGTGAACCCTACGCTTCGCTCCGCCCAACCTCAAAAAAAATGGGTTTAATCGGAGGTTTATGGCATTATTATTAGCGGGCGACATTGGCGGAACTAAGACAATTTTGCGCTTAGTAGAAAGGACTGTTGAGGGTGAAATGAAAGCTCTTTATGAGTTTCGCTATTCGAGTGGGGAGTTTCCCGATTTAGTGCCGATGGTGCAGCAGTTTTTGACGGCAACTGCTGCTAAACTGGATTTTGCGCCAGTGCCTGAAAAAGCTTGTTTTGCGATCGCAGGCCCGGTGGTTAACAATACAGCAAAACTGACTAATTTGCCTTGGATGCTAGATGCGAAGCGTCTGGAACAGGAATTAGGAATATCCCACGTTAGTTTAATTAATGATTTTGTCGCTATTGGCTACGGCGTGTGCGGTTTGGATGCTACAGATTTGCACACTTTGCAAGTGGGAAAACCCCGACAAAACGCTCCAATTGCTGTTATTGGTGCGGGGACTGGTTTGGGCAAATGTTTTGCAATTCCTGAAGCAAATGGGGTGAAAGTTTTTTCTTCCGAAGGGGGACACGGTGATTTTGCTCCTCGATCGGAGTTGGAGTTTCAATTGCTGAAATATTTGTTAGCAAAACACGACATTCAAAGAATATCGATCGAGCGAGTGGTTTCGGGACAGGGAATTGTGGCAATTTACCAGTTTTTGCGGGACAGAAAATTTGCTCCTGAATCGCCGGAGGTAGGGCAAATTATTAAAAAATGGGAAGAAGAGATGGGGAAAACTGAAAAGACTGTCGATCCGGGAGCGACAATTGCAAAGGCTGCACTCGAAAAGTGCGATCGGCTTTCCGAACAAACCATGCAAATGTTTGTAGAAGCTTACGGCGCTGTGGCGGGAAATATGGCTGTGACACTTTTACCTTACGGTGGTTTGTATATAGCTGGTGGCATTGCCGCTAAGATTTTGCCATTGATTCAAGAAGGCGGTTTTATGCGGGCTTTTACTCACAAAGGGCGGATGGATTCGCTATTAGAAATGATACCAGTTCGTGTTGTTTTGAATAGCAATGTAGGGTTAATTGGAGCGGCAGTTTGTGCGGCAAATCTTTAGGAGATTTTAAATAGTTTTGGCGGGATATCCGGCTACCCACAGTCAGGACACGGCTCTTGGAGTGTCCCTACAATTAATCGGGGTAGGGACACTCCAAGAGCCCTTCTTTGTGTCAACTTAAGCTCAAACCCAGTCACAGAT
>DMYK01000031.1:4293-9690 GCA_003483675.1 Microcoleaceae cyanobacterium UBA11344 | reverse complement strand
TTTAGGGGGATCTAGACTCAGCTAAAAGCGACATTTATCAACCATTTCAGGCTTAAGTTGACACCAATGGGATCTTGGAGTGTCCCTACAATTAATCGGGGTAGGGACACGGCAGTGCCGTGTCCTCCTCGCGAGCATAATCGATTATTTTGGGGTAAAGAAACGGCATAGCCATGTCCTCCTTCTCTGACTCTGTGCTCTCTGCGCTCTCTGCGGTTTAATCATTAGATTCTCTCATCTTCAAAATCTTCTGAGCCGCACCTTGAGATACCGGCATCACAGATAACCGATTGCCTTTTCTCACCACCAAAATCTGATCATCACTAAAATTTTGTTTCAGTTCATCCAGAGATATTAATTTAGAAAATTCCTCAACAAATTCAACTCTCACAGTTTGCCAGCGAGGTGCATCAAACTTAGATTTAGCATCATAATATTCGCTATTTATATCAAACTGAGTTGGATCAGCGATCTGAGTTTCAATCACACGCATCAAGCCGAAAATTCCCGGTATTTTAGTATTAGAATGGTAAAAAAATACTAAATCTCCCAGACTCATTTCTCGCATAAAATTGCGAGCTTGATAGTTGCGAACACCATCCCAAATCGAAGATTTATCTAATTTCAAATCCGCAATACTGTAAACATCCGGTTCCGACTTCATCAACCAATAATTCATATAATGGGGCATGGGGCATGGGGAATTGGATATTAGAATATGTCTGGTAGTTGATATGGACGGGGCGGGTTTATGAATTTGTTGGCTTTGAATTTGAGAATACTGGTGAACCCGCCCCTACAAGATTTGCAACTAGATCGTAACAGAGCGATCGGACTTGATATTACGCACGAGTGGTCAGAAACCGGGTTTTTACGAGAATACTTCGTTAAAACTTGCAAAAATCGCAAAAAACCCGGTTTCTTTGGTGGGACGAGTGGTCAGAAACCGGGTTTTTGCTGAGAAGACGCGTTACAGCCGACAAATTTGGTAAAAACCGGGTTTCGAGGAGTCGGAGTGCGTAAATTCTGTATAACCAACAAGTAACCAATAACCAATAATTCATAAAATATCCTTCCGCTTTTGCAACCACAGCGTCAACATCAAATAAACCAAAATATGCACGCACAAAATCCCCCAATTTAAACTCAAATTCTCCCAAGTTGGATCGTAAACAGGATTAGGCTCAAAGGGCTGAGAAAGTGTACTCCCGTTCGGCAATTTAATAGGTGCGGGAACCATCGCATTCACATTAACTAAAGAGCCGTAAGCACCCACAGACCAGCGGCTTAACATCAGCCAAGAAAACTTGCTCGCCGCACCTTCCATCTTAAACAAAACTCCAGAAAAAATAATCTGAGGCAGCAATAATAGAGGTAAAGCGCTATTAGCTTGAGAGCCATTTTTTACAATCGCAGAAACGACTAATCCGAGACTGACACAACTCAGCAAAGTTAAAAAAGTGGTAATACTTGCTCCTAAAGTCCATGAAATTAAACTCGGTTCTGGGTGTTTGAAAGCAATCAAAATTACTGCTACCATTAAGATAGTTTGCAATAGGGCCAACCCGGAAAGGATTAAAACTTTTGAACCCACATAAGCAAATAATCCTAAATTCACCAAACGTTCCCGCAGATAAATAGCTGATTCTTTGACAATTTCTTGCAGAGAAGTTGCCAGTCCCACCCAAATAGCCGCACAGGTAAACACAAACAAAACTCGCAACGCCAAAGGTGCTAAAGTTGCTTCCGGTGCGCCAATTAACGGGTCTTTGTCTCTGACTGCAAGCCGCAGTAAACTAATGCCAATCGGCGCTGTTAAAAGAGCTAAGCTTAAATTAACTACGTCGCGGGAAACTAGCTGAAAATAGCGCTGAGCAAGCAGAAGAAGTTGTTGGATAAAAGATACAGATTTTGGCTTAGTAGGCGCAGTAGATGTTTTTCCTTCGGGGTTGCCGCTGCTGAAATGGTTGACAATGTAGCGCTGATAATATGGAGAATTGCGAAACTTATCCGCCCAGCTTTGAACCTGGGTTTCTCCTGTTTCTAATTCGTTGTAAATGTCGGCAAAATCGCCGGTTTTGACATCGAAAAAATCTAGGGCGACTGTTGGTGGGCCGAAGTAACAAAGGCGACCGCCGCGACCCATAAACACAATGCGATCGCACATCGTGATATTCGCCGTCGCGTGAGTCACCAAAATCACCGTCCGACCTTGATTTGCCAACTTTCGCAGCAGTTGCATCATCTTTTTATCCAAACCCGGATCGAGTCCTGAAGTCGGTTCGTCCAAAAAGAAAAGTTTCGGGTCTGCTAATAGTTCGACTCCGATGCTAACCCGCTTCCGCTGTCCGCCGCTAAGTTCTTTTACTAAAGCCTTGCGACGGTGAGTCATCTCAATATCTTCTAAGGTTTTTGAGACTACTTGATTAACATCTGTATCGGGAGGTAAACGCAATTTAGCTGCATAACTCAAGACTTCTTCTACTTGCAAATCTGCGTGCACAATATCATCTTGAGGCACGTAACCAATTTGATTGCGGTAAATATTGAAGTTTTTTCGCAGGTTGTCGCCGTTGAGATAAACTACACCTTCAGTAGTTTTTTCAATCCCTAAAAGCGTCCGCATTAAAGTAGATTTTCCCGCGCCGCTACCGCCGACTAAAGCCACAAATTGCCCTGGTTCGATCGCTAATTTTATCCCATCCAAACGCTTGGGAATCACCAGACAGTCAGCATCCAAGCGAATTTGATGGCCGGAGTCTTGCATCTCCAACTCATCGCTGCGGTAAATTAGAGTAAACGGACCGATCCGAATCGCATCTCCCTCGGACAATTGTACAGAATTGGTGACACGTTGACCGTTCACAAACACCCCGTTAACGCTGTAGTCTCGCAAAATATAATTGCCGCGACTATCTTGGTCAATTGTGGCGTGGTGTCTAGATACAAGTGGCGCATCTAATTGCAGCGAAGCGTTAGGATCGCGACCCAACAAAACCGATCGATTCTTGATAGAAATTGACGGCTTGTTTGGGAAAACAACTTGATTTGCAGTCGGGTTAAAATAAGTCAGTAAAACTTGATTTTTCGGGTCAAGACCGATTTTAATTTCTGCACCGTTTTTCAGACAATAACCGTCGTTGGGAGTGATGCGTGTGCGATCGACAAATAAGCCATTAGTGCTCGGCCGCTGACCGTCACCATCGTAAATCCAGTAATTATCCCCGATTTGGCGAAAAACAGCGTGAACACCGGAGACGGCGCGCCAGGGTTCAGGTACAATTAAATCGGCACGAGTGCGATCGCGCCCCAATACGTGCTGCTGCTGTTTCAACTCAAACTGTAGAACTTGGCCTTGACTATTTAATACTAAATAAGGGCGATCGCTTAAAGCTGTCGGTTGTCCTATATTGCCTTTCATACTTAAATTGCGGTTTTTGGACTCACTTTCTTAGCCTATCAAAAAATGGAAGTCATTAGTCATTAATCATTAGTCATTAGGCAGTTCGTTATTTGTTAACCGAATTTCCAATAATTTAGTAGTAGCGTTGACAACAATTTGAGCAGAACCGGCAAAGAAAGGTCGATCGATAGTTGCTAGTTGATCACTAGATTGGTGATAATGGGGCGATCGCAAATTTGCCGTATCAGTCACCAAAACAGCACCAACTCCCTTATACCAGAAAGGCGCATGATCGCTCCGCAAAACATCGGGAGTCAGCACCCCTTTGAGAGGAACCGGCAACGTCACAACCGCAGGTAAACCAGTTGTTCCAGACTCCACAAAAGCTCCCAATAGCAGCGGATGTTCCGCATCACCAACCACTGCGATAAATTCGCCCAAATCGGGAGAAGTCACCCCCGCAGCATCTAAAAAAGGTGCTGCTGTCAACCCTTCAGGATATCGCTGACATCCCGAAGTATGACAGGCATAACCTACCATATCCAAGACTACCACTCCCTGTAAATCTTTTAACCGTGCTGCGTTACCGGTAAATGCTAAACTACCTAAAAGTCCGATTTCTTCTCTATCAAAAAATGCCACTTGCAGTGTCCGAGGTGTGAGACGAGAAGCCAGCAGTCGCGCTACTTCTAAAACTACTGCAACTCCCGTAGCATTGTCATCAGCACCGGGTGATTTGAGTACAGTATCGTAGTGGGCGGCAACGAGAATTGCACCGGCTTTTGAGTCCGTACCTTTTCTTTCGGCAAAGACGTTAGTGCCTCGATCGAAGGGCTGCAATTCCGGGGAAAATCCCGATATTTGCAGTTGTTTTGAAATGTAGTCTCTGGCGAAATTTCGATCGCTTTCTCCCTCACGTTCTCCTGCTAAAATCTCAACGTGTTTCCACAAACTGGACTGGTCAATTTGGGGCCAATCAACTTCTGGTTTTTCAGCAGGAAGCGGCGAGTCAGAGGGGTTTTGGGAAATGCTGATATTGCCTCCGCTCCGAACTTCGGGTACTGGCGGCAAATCCTGCCACGAATAGGAACCCCAACCGACAGCCCCAACAGCAAATATAGTAAATAGAACTATCCAAATCACTTGTTTCATTAATAGGTCAATCTTGCATTATTTAAGCAACGGCAATTTGTGTACATGGAGCGGCGAGGGAGAAAATACGCCCGTTAAAGCTCGCCAGACCATCAAAAATATTTATTTTTCTTCCCAGTCTATCTCCTTACTTTCTAGGACAAAGCCGTTGTTTTTAGCAACAGCTTGAGGGATAGTTTTTGCCGAAAATTTAACAATTTGAGTTGGTTGTTGAAACCACTCAGCATAACTGGGACTGAACTCATCAGATAGCGCTTTTAAAGTCCGTATTTCAGCCTCTAGCTGCGCTGCTATCTGATTGATCCGGCGAGTTTGTGCCTGCAAGCGCTCTTCCCCATTCTGAATTTTATTTTCTATTTCTTGCCAGTGCTGTTCTGCCAGTATTTTTTCGATTTCAGCTTGTTTGTATTCAATTAGAAGCTGTTTTTGTGGCAATTGCTTTTCAATAGTTCTGATTTCTCGGTCAATCTCTTCGAGTTGCTGCAACCACTGCTCCCCAAAAGCAGCATTTTGCTGGTGAAACTCGGCAATGGCTTCAGGGGTATTATCCTTGGGAAAACTGACTGCGATGCGGCACAGGGATCGCTGTTTGTAAAGTTTTTCCCGCGACTCTCGCAGGGTGACAATTTCTGCTTGCAGGGTGCGGACTTCTGTTTGGATTTCTGGGATCGTCTGACTCATCAAAAAAATGGGTTGAAACCCCGTCCTTCTAGGACGGCTTTATATTTCCCCTTTCGGGGTAGAGGGGCTAGTAGCCCCTCTCTTGGAGATATGGTTGTCTCCGGCCCCTTTCGGGTAATGTTCGCTTCGCCAATGTTTTAAGAGCTTTTTAAACCTGCAAC
>DMYK01000031.1:1271-4284 GCA_003483675.1 Microcoleaceae cyanobacterium UBA11344 | reverse complement strand
GGAAAACTAGCGTCGCATTCAAGGAGTGTCTTGACTCAAAAAACGTAGCCAGTGAAGGCGATAGCTGGTCAGAATGGCTTGCGCTGATTACTCTTGCAAGCCCCGTCCCTTAAGAGCGGGGTTCCTGACGGGTTCAATTAGTGGGCCTTTGCATAGATTTTAAGCTAATTCTTTATTTTTCCAACAAATCCAGGACGCCTCCCTGTTAAAAATATCTCATTTTAGCGCGATCCCAGGCGGTGTCTAGGCACAATTGCCTATGACCTATGTTAAATTTAGATTATAATGATAATTATAGTTCTGGCTAATTTCTTAGTCTGTGAAGATTCAAGTTAAAAAATTAAGTTAAATTAAGTTGGTTTCGGTTTGACTCACACAGGACAGGTTCTACTCAATTTTTTTAGATCTTTTACCGCTGGCCATTTTTTTAAAATCAGGAATTAAGTGCCATGAAAATTACTGGTAAATTACTGTTAGGATGTTTAATTACTGCTATTTTTAGTATGGCAGGTCGGAGCAATGTAAAAATGCTACCAGCAGCAGATAGCAACGGGGATCTGGCTGTAGCAGGAACTGTAGCAACGGCATCTCGTCCGAGTATTTTTGCAAGGGCCGACTTAGGGGATCGCTCATCCCAAATACAGCCAGTGAATCCGCAGGAAAACTATCTCGGATCTACGGCAGAAAATCCCCCCCAAAATGATGGTTATAGTTGCACAAAAATTAGCTCTTGTCTGGCGTTTATTTCGGTAGTCATCTCCTTATTAATCAGGAGGAATATACCAAATATGTTAGATCGGGCGATCGAGTCAATCAAACCGAAGTCTGAAACTGACGAATATCCAAGGTTAGACCAAAAAGTTGTTCATCAAAAACAAAAACAGGATATCGGGGATACTCTTGCAAAAATGACCCAAGATTTGCAGCAAACTGCGGAATACGCACTCGATATTTGCGAGGAAATGAGTGTTTCCATAATTGCGACCACGCCGGGAGGTCATATCCTGTCGTTAAATCAAGCTACCTGTCAACTTTTGGGATACTCTAAAAAAGAGTTGTTCGGTAAATCAATATCCACAGTTTTTAAGAAAACAGAATTACCGTTTTCAGTGTTAGAATTAGAGAATGTAACACCAGAAGGTTTGGTGCGAAACGTCGAGAAAGTTTACTTATCGAAACAGGGTAAAAAAATAATTGTACTGCTTTCTATCTCAACTATTCGCGATGGGAAAGGCCAGGTGAGCGGCCAGTTATATGTAGCGCAAGATATTACGGAACTCAAGCGGGTAGAAAGAGATTTGCGTCGCAGTGAAAAAAAGTTTCGGCAACTAGCAGAAACTGTTAATGCTGCTGCATTTATCTATCAAGGCCGGCAATTGCGTTATGTCAATTCTCAGATGTCAGCTATTACCGGATATACTCGCGAAGAATTGCTAGCCGTAGATTTATACGACTTAATTCATCCCGATTTTATACCGATAGTTAAAACCTGGGGTAAAATTACCAAGCAGAGAGAAGAACTTAGCTCAAAATATGAAATACAAATTCTTACAAAAACGGGGGGAAAATGCTGGATTGAAACAACATTAGATCTGATTAAATTCGAGAGAAAAGCGTCAATATTAGTCACGGCTTTTGATATTAGCGATCGCCAACTAGCAGAGTTAGAACTAGAAACATCTCTTTCCTTACTTCAAGCAACAATTGAATCTACGGCGGATGGCATTCTTGCAGTTGACAGTACAGGAAAAATTGTCAGCTTTAATCGCAAGTTTGCCCAGATGTGGAAAGTGCCGGATTTCCGGCTCGATTCCCGAGATAACCACCAAATTTTTGGCTGCAGAATCAATCAGTTAGGACTTACGCAAGGGAGCCATTTTTACACTATCTGTGCAGGAATGTGTGCACTGCACACCCTAGAGAAAGAGTCGGCGCATAAATCCTGTCAGTTAAAATACCCGGAAATATTTCTCAACAGCGCTAAACAATTGTCCGATCAACCGGAATCTGAAAGTTTCGATATGATCGAATTTAAAGACGGTAGAATCTTCGAGCGGTACTCGCTCCCGCAGCGCACAGGAGGAAAAATTACTGGTAGAGTGTTCAGCTTTCGAGATGTAACTGAACGGCTGCATTCAGAAGAAGCACTACGCAAAAGCGAAGAACGCTTTCAATTGCTGACGCGAGCCACAAATGATGCAGTTTGGGATTTAGATTTGTTGAAATCAGAATTCTGGTGGAGCGAAGAATTTGATCGATTATTTGGCTATAAAATTCCTAAAAATCAGACTGTAAAATTTGAATTTTGGGGCGAACAAATTCATCCAGAAGAACGGGAAAGAGTGATTGCACATTTCAAGAATACGATAGCTAGCGACGCGGAATATTGGTTAGAAGAGTACAGCTTTCGCTGTGCGGATGGCAGATATGTTTTTGTGCTAGATCGGGGCTATATCATCCGTAATGCAAGCGGCAAAGCATTGCGCGCGATCGGCACGATGATGGACATCACTCAGCGCAAGCAATCTGAAGAAATTATTCGCTATCAAGCTGTTTATGACCAACTCACTGGTTTGCCGAATCGCCTACTTTTTAATGAGCGTCTATTGGCGGCATTAACCAAGGCTCGCAACAGCCAAAAAATGCTGGCTGTGATGTTTTTAGACTTAGACAAATTCAAAAAGATTAATGATACACTAGGTCACGCAGCGGGCGATCGCCTGTTGGAAAGTTTTGCCGCACGCATCAGCGACAGTTTGCGATCGACTGATACCGTGGCCCGCTGGGGAGGGGACGAATTTACTGTGCTTTTACCTGAGATTATTTCCCTAGAAGATGCAGTCAAAATGGCTCAAAGAATACAAGAGAATTTAAAGCCAGTATTTAAACTGGAAGAACAGTCACTGCACGTCACCAGCAGCATCGGTATTGCCCTCTATCCCGAGGATGGGGAGGAAGCCGAAACTTTAGTCAAAAATGCAGATGCAGCCTTGTACCGCGCTAAAGAAAGGGG
>DMYK01000031.1:0-1220 GCA_003483675.1 Microcoleaceae cyanobacterium UBA11344 | reverse complement strand
GGTTGCACGAAGCTCTACAAAAGGGAGAATTTGAGGTTTACTACCAGCCAAAAGTCAACATCACTACTTGGAAAATACAGGGCATGGAAGCCCTGTTGCGCTGGCATCACCCAGAATTGGGTTTAGTTTCTCCGGGTACATTTATTCCGATCGCCGAAGACAACGGATTAATTATAGCTATTGGCGAATGGGTGCTGGAAACTGCCTGTACCCAAACTAAAGCTTGGCAGGATGCTTTGCAGCCAGATTTGCGGATAGCAGTTAACTTTTCGGCGAGGCAGTTCCAGCAATTTAATTTAGTGCAACTGGTGGTAAACTGTTTGCGGAAAACTGGTTTAGCACCCAAGTATTTGGAGTTGGAAATTACGGAAACTACAGCCATGCAAGATGTGGATTATACCACAAAAGTGCTGAAGGAGTTGCAGAGTATGGGTGTGCAGATTGCGCTGGATGATTTCGGAACGGGTTATTGTTCTCTAAATTATCTCAAAAAGTTTCCCCTCAATATCTTAAAAATAGACAAATCCTTTGTCAGCGGGCTGACAATCAATCCCTGCGATCGGGCGATCGCAAATGCTGTAGCAACTCTGGGGCGAGATTTGAACTTGAGCGTGGTAGCAGAAGGAGTAGAAACTCAAGAGCAGTTGGAGTGTTTGCGATCGCTCCACTGTCAAGAAATTCAGGGTCATTATTTTAGCCCTGCGCTCTCGGCTGGCGATGCTAGCAAGCTGTTGGTAAATTCTTTGTTGCGAAAAGTGAAAATTGCTTAATTAGTGAAACAATTTTGGGCATGGGGCATGGGGCGGAGCGAAGCTCCCTCGATGGGGCATTGGGCATGGGGAATAGTTTCTTTTTCTTGCTTCTTCAGATTAGGGTCGATCGCCCCCCCGCGAGTTAAAACTTAAAATAGTGTGCAGATTGACCGACTTGTGCCCCAAGACATAGGAAAATATCCCTACCCCAAAATATAGAAGTTGTCTATGCAGCCGATTCGCACATTTAACGTTTCCCCTTCCCTACCGACAATTCTCGAACCCCTACGCAAGCTTGCCTACAACTTGTACTGGGACTGGAACGTCGAAACTAAAGACCTCTTCCGTCGCCTAGATAGAGACCTCTGGGACTCCAGCAACCAAAACCCGGTACTGATGCTGGGAACCATTTCTCAGCAGCGATTGCAAGAAATGGCCGAAGACGAAGGCTTCATCGCCCAAATGAAC
>DMYK01000511.1:9168-9319 GCA_003483675.1 Microcoleaceae cyanobacterium UBA11344 | reverse complement strand
AGTCGAAGTGCCTTCTTCTTCCTTCGATCGGTCACTGAGCGTATTCGACCGGTCACTGAGCGTATTCGGCCGGTCACTGAGCGTATTCGGCCGGTCACTGAGTGTATTCGACCGGTCACTGAGCGAAGTCGAAGTGCCTTCTTCTTCCTTC
>DMYK01000511.1:4237-9076 GCA_003483675.1 Microcoleaceae cyanobacterium UBA11344 | reverse complement strand
CCTTCGATCGGTCACTGAGCGTAACCGAACCGGTCACTGAGCGTAGTCGAAGTGCCTTCTCCTCCACATCCTCAGCAGTTTCAACCGCATCAGTTCGATCGCGATCGCGCTGCAAAAACTGTTTCAACGCAACCTGGCGGTTAGCCATGAAGCGACCCCAAGCGCCCGGAAATAGCTGATCGAGCGTTTCCACAAGCGCCCAAACCTCAAGATTCATCACTTTGTAGTAATGACCGTGAGAATGCTTAATCCTAGTCAGCATTTCGTCTACCTCAATGGCGGCAGGAAGTTTCGGGTCGGGAAAATTTTCGGGAAAGGCGCTGGAATCCTTGAGGGGCATGGCTAGTAACTCAACTGCTTGCAGAGGCGGGTGACATTAAACTTGACTTGCGAAACTCAGGCACGATGCACGCAGCGCCCGATCGACAACAGGGGGAATTTATATTTATTTATACCAGCCGACTCTGGTGATTTCTACGCACCTCCATCGTACCATGAGCAGGAGTCTCAAATCTTCAACCGCTTGACCGCTGCGATTTCTTCGTAAATTGGCATTATTAACCAGTAAATTATCAAGAATAGCCTGAAAAACCCCCTCGACTTTAGTCCAGGGATGAAAGGTAGTTGCAGGATAAATCCAGCCTTGATTTACCGATCGTGCCGAATCATGTGAACACAGTGTTTTGGCGTGGTAAAATAGCGCTTGTCAGTACAAGACATTCCGTCGAGGTTCAAGCGGTGACGCTCCTACACCAACCGCAAGCGGTATGTTGTAGGCATCTGAGTCCGGTCAAGGATATCAAGATCTTCCTTCAAGGTACGACCATCGTTTCCCTCTACGGCGTTTTATAGTGAGGAACACGTCCCGCCCCACTTGTCACATAAAAGCTGTTTTATCTAGACCTAGATTGTTATTCTGCGATCCAAGATATGAGTATTTTACCAGAATTATTACAATGAGTGCTCGTCTCGTCGCCATCCAAAGAATGCTGGTTGGCTATGCCCAACATCGCGGTGAGGATCGCTCGTCACCTCGCGCGGCTCTCATCCCACCCCAAATCAAAGATTATGGGCTGGGGATTCCCGCCTGTCTAACTAAAATAGTTCAGATCAGCACTGGGCCCAAAAGCGTCTAGGAACCCTTATGCAAAACTCTGTGCCAAAACACTACTTATGGGCTTTAGGTGAAGGGATAAAAGCCTGTAAACCGGGCGATCTGATCGCCGGTCGCTACTTGCTTAAGCGCGATCGGCTTCTGGTCGATAATCAACCCGAACAGTTGCCGGAACTGCCCGAAGAGATTCCGAACTTTTTAACTCCTTATCTGAGACTGTTTGCCTATCAATTGCACGTACCCCAAGTATATGGGCTGGTATCGTCCAAGGCGAGCCAGCTTGCGGGGGATATCTGGCTACTGGAAAACGGGCCAATTTTGAAGGTTAGCGAATCGTTGATGCCGGAATTGGCGGACAAGTGGAAAGGAGCCTCGGCGATGCGACAGCTTAATTGGCTGTGGCAAATTGCTCAGTTGTGGCAGCCCTGTATTACTCAGGGCGTGGCTTCGACTCTACTGACTCCCGAATTGCTGCGGGTGGAAGGGCAATTGGTGCGCTTTCTGGAGTTGCAGCCCGATCGCAAACCACCTAATTTGTCGATGTTGGGCAAGTTGTGGCAGCAGTGGCTGGACGAAGCTCACCCCGCGATCGCCAATTTTTTGAGACAATTGTGCCAGCAAATGGTGGCCGGTCAGATCCGCAACGGCGAACAACTGATGGGCCAGTTGGATCAAGCTCTGGCAAAGTGTGGCCGATGGTACGATCGCACCGTGGAGATTGCCACGGGCACCGATGTAGGTCGAGCGCGCGCCCACAACGAAGATGCTTGTTACCCACCCAGTGGCACCTGGTTCGCCGGCGATCCGGGATCGTCCCCTTGCGCGATCGTCTGTGACGGTATCGGCGGACAAGACGGCGGCGAAGTCGCTTCGGAATTAGCGATTTCTGTGCTCCGGGACAAGTTGCAGCAAGTGGTACTGCACAAGGATATTTACGAGCCGCTGAGCCTGATTTCCAAGCTGGAACGATCGGCTTGTGCTGCTAACGACGCCATCTCTAGTCGTAACGATAGCGAAAACCGCCAAGGCCGCCAGCGGATGGGAACTACTCTAGTGATGGCTTTAGCCCACCTCCATGAACTCTATGTTGCCCACGTCGGAGACAGTCGGGCTTATTGGATTACCCGCACCGGCTGCTATCAAGTTACTCTCGATGATGATGTGGCTTGTCGCGAGGTGCGTTTGGGCTACGCACTCTACCGAGACGCTTTGGAACAGGTGGCTGCGGGTGCTCTGATTCAAGCTTTGGGGATTACTTCTTCCAACACTCTGCACCCAACTGTGCAGCGTTTGGCAGTGGATGAAGACTGCGTTTTGCTGTTGTGTTCCGACGGTTTGAGCGATAAAGACCGGGTTGAGGAATGCTGGGAAACGGAGATTTTACCCATTCTTGACGGTACCATTGATGTTGCCGCAGCGCGCGATCGCTTGATCGATATTGCTAATACTAAAAATGGTCACGACAATGTAACCGTGGCTTTAATTCACTGTCAGGCACATTTGAGAGAGGAAGGCAATACTTTCACAGAATTGTCCGTCGCACCTTTAGACTTGCCGATCGAACCAATTGCTGACAGCGAGGACGTGCCAACCGATTTGACCGATCGCACAGGTCTGGGCGATACTAATTCTCTACTCAGAACGCAGTTTATACAGCTAGCAGACCCAAGCAAAAGTCCCTTGGCGCTGTTGCTAAAAATTGTATTTTTATTAGGTTTGGGGGGAGTATTTGCTTATTTTTTCATCCCTCCGGTAGGTCGAGCGATCGATGCTGCCGGTGAGTCGATTTTCGGTATAAAAATCCATGATGAAAGCAGCCCGCCGACAACGGATGAAACTGAACCTGAGCCAGTTCAATCTTTAGAAAAAGGCTCGTTTGTAGAAATTAAAATTTCTGCGATCGGGGAATTAGAAAAAGCAGGCAATCGCTTGGATTTGCACGGCGAAATCGGTCAGTTGACAGTGAAAGGAACAGTGATTGCCGGCAGCGTTTTGCAGGTAACAAACAAACAGTTGACACCTCAAGGCAACTGGTTGGAATTGAAAGTTTGTTCGATTCCTGAAAAAGCGCGATCGACTGCTCCCAAATCTAAGTCAAATAAAGATTTTTCAGTAGTTGCAAAACCAGAAACCGATCGCTCTCCCGCTGTTACCACTCCCTCACCTTCCCCCGCAGTTAAGCCAACAGTTGCAGTAGAAATCGCCAAGCTGCAACCGGGGGAAATCGGATGGATTAAAGAAAAAGATGCTGTCGATCAGGTAGTCTCTATCCCAGCCCCAAACCCTAATCAACAGGGAAAATGCGTTGATTATGACTCCAATCCCAATGCTAATTAGACCTAAAAAAACAGAACACCCAGAGAACAACCAGAGCCTCGACTTCTTTAAGAAGTCGGGGATCTAACATAGTCACAATACTTTTATTTTCCGATGCCCTAGGCCCGTAGACTATTTACGATCGCTGCACCGGACTTGATATTATGAGTTGCCGCCCTAACAGGTTTCTATTCGTAGAATATTAAGGCAATTTCTTCGCAACTTCAGCGAGTTTTGTTACCATTTGACCGACCGCTTTATCAACGGCGGCGCTCAAAAGTGTATCCTCATTACTGGTACTGGAACTGCCACCGATTCCCATTACAGAGATGTTAGAATCGCTTTGATTTGCTTCTCCTACTGCTTTAGCCGTGGCAAGAATGTCTCCCGAAGCTGTACCAATTAACCGCACGTCAATTTGAACGATGGCTTTGGTTTTGCTTGAACCGCCGCCGATTCCCATAAAACTGCCGCCGCCGGATTGTTTGTCAACATTAAACTTGGTAATGGTGCCGATGAGTACGGCGTCAACTCCTAATTGTTTGCCAATTTCTGTGGCGGTGCCGACATCCATCGCACCTGTGCGATTTTGCTGTTTGAGGACTTGTTCGAGTTTGCTGCGATCGACTACAGTATAAGTCCCATTGTTCACGAGTTCATTGATTAGCAGTTCGCTGATGCCTTTGGCCGCGCCTACTCCCCTGTAGGAGCTATAGTAACTGTTGGTAGTGCCGTAGTCGAAGTCCATCACCACAAGGCGTTTTTTCGCAGTAGCTTGGGCTTGGAAGATTGGGGGTTGAGTAGTGGCTGGTGCGGCGATCGCACTTACACAAAGGCCAGCTAGCATTAGCGCAGCGAGGGAAATGCTTGTCAAGCGAGACATCTGGGTTGTTTTCATCAAGTGTTCCTCACAGTTGTTTTGTTTCGATTCTAGAATAGTCCACAGAACAGCCGGATGTCAGTCAATTTGAGATTTCAGATTCTAGCTTTCAACTTCTAGAAAACCCATCAACCAATTAGCCATCGTCGCCCTGCGAGTCTGTCTCGGCCCGAATTCCCCAATTTTATAGCCTTTAAAGCCCAATTTTTCCTTCAGCAACTGCTTGTTTTCTGGAATGATCGATCGAGTCAATTTCACCGTTGCGGGCCGAGAATCAATGAAATCCGGCGGTTCAGGATACTCTTTGCGCCACTCGTCAGCAACATTTGCACTGTTCCACAGTCCAGTCTCTGCATCGCAACGGTAGCCCAAATATTGCCAAACTAACCGATTAACGGCGGCATCGTCGATTTCTTCCTTGAGGATAGCCCAAATAGTTTCGTGATTGAGAGGTGGTAATTCAGACATAATCGCGTTCTTAATCACAAATAAAAAAACTTGAACCTGTTGTAGGGTGCGCAATGCGCAC
>DMYK01000511.1:2306-4155 GCA_003483675.1 Microcoleaceae cyanobacterium UBA11344 | reverse complement strand
GGGTGCGCAATGCGCACCTTACATTTGCCCCGAATATTACTTGTCCAAAATGCCGTCTTTCTGGGCCATCGACAACATCAAATCAATCACGCGACAAGAATAACCCCACTCGTTATCGTACCAAGAAACGACTTTGAAAAACTTAGAATTAAGTTCAATTCCCGCACCAGCATCGAAAATGCTCGATCGAGAATCGCCCCGAAAATCTGTCGAAACCACCGCATCCTCAGTATAGCCGAGAATGCCTTTGAGTTCGCCCTCCGAAGCTTTTTTCATGGCCTCGCAAATTTCTTTGTAGCTAGTTTCCTTGCTAGTTTTGAAAGTAAGATCGACTACTGACACATCTGGAGTCGGTACGCGCAAAGCCATCCCCGTCAATTTTCCTTTCAATTCCGGCAATACCAAAGTAACAGCTTTCGCCGCGCCGGTAGAAGATGGAATAATATTTTGAGCCGCGCCCCTTCCTCCCCGCCAGTCTTTTTTGCTGGGCCCGTCTACAGTCGGTTGAGTAGCTGTCATCGCGTGAACTGTAGTCATTAAACCTTCTTCTAAACCGAAGTTATCGTTGATAACTTTGGCAATAGGCGCTAAACAGTTTGTAGTGCAGCTAGCATTAGAAACAACAGTATCTTTTGCCGGATCAAAATTGTGGTGGTTGACGCCTACTAGATATGTTGCTACTTTTTCTGGCTCTTTTGTAGGTGCTGAAAGTATTACCCGTTTTGCTCCTGCCGTCAAGTGTTTTGATGCGCCTTCAAAATCCGTAAACAATCCGGTAGATTCTACAACATAATCTGCGCCGGATTTACCCCACGGCAATTCGGCCGGATTTCTCATTGACGTACAGGGGATAAATTTTCCGTCAACAATAATGCCGTCTGCTTGGGCTTCAACTTCGCCGTCGTAAATGCCGTGGGTAGAGTCGTATTTGAACAGGTAAGCCAGGTTGTCTGGCGGAACTAAGTCATTAATGCCGACAAATTCGATGTTGGGGTTTTTGATGCCGGCCCGCATAACTAGGCGTCCAATGCGACCAAATCCGTTGATACCAACTTTTAGGGTAGCCATGATTTAAACTCCTGTTGAAAATATCGCTATCTCGATCGCGCGTTAGCGAAGCCCTCGAAGAGGATCGCAACTTGTGTGTTAGAATGTAGCACGGCAACCCATTGGTGCAACTTAATCTTTTTTATATCTTAAGAATTCTGATTTTTGCCCGCATCGCGAACGGCAATAAATCCCAAATTCTTAAGAATACGCAAATCTGTAAAAATAATCACATATTACTCATAAATCAAGAAGGCAGAAGGCAGAATTCAAGATTTTTTATTGCTTGTTAGTTAAAAAAAATCTTTCTTCCTTCTTCCTTCTTCCTTCCTACCCAACACACCTAGTAATTAGCAATTCCACCGCATCGGAAATAAAACAAGACCCACCAAACTTATTGAGAACTGGTCTAATGTTTTCTGCAACTGCTGATACTTGATCGGGAGCACAAAAAGCAATCACATAAATGTGATCCAGCGTCGTCATAGATGAATCGCGGGAAACGTGATCCCTGGTACTTTTTCCAGCGACATCATGAATCACCGAATAATTGGGGACGCCAGCTTTGTCTAAACCATCTAAAATCTTGCCTAGCTCCACGGAGTGGGCTATGATTTCTATCCTTTTGACTGAATCCACCATCTCACCTCCAAAACATATTGATTGCGTATAGATACATGGGAATGCCTACAATGATGTTAAACGGAAACGTCACTGCTAAGGCAGTTGAAATGTAAAGACTTGGGTTAGCTTCGGGAACAGTTAGGCGCATGGCTGCGGGCACTGCTATGTAAGAAGCACT
>DMYK01000511.1:0-2213 GCA_003483675.1 Microcoleaceae cyanobacterium UBA11344 | reverse complement strand
TCCTGCTTCTTGCAAATCTTTAATTCTGCTGGCTGCAACCAGTCCCATATCCAACAAGAAAAAAGTCAGAACGCCGTAAAACAAATCTTGAGTAAAAGGGCTGAGCACTTCCCAACCATGTTCTCCCGTTAGTATGCCCATAATTAGGCTACCAATGAGCAGAAATACTGAACTGTTTAGGAATGATTCTTGCAGCACTTCTGACCAAACTATATCGCGTTTTCCTTCTTCCCCGCCACCGAATACACTGACAAGAATTAGACCGACGATAATTGCTGGGGATTCCATTAATGCTAGGGCTGCTACCATGTAGCCGTCAAAGTCGATTCCCAGTTGTTTGAGCAAGGCAGTTGCGGTAATAAATGTTACCGCACTGATGGAACCGTAGGTGGCCGCAATCGCCGCAGCATTGTAGGCATCTAGTTTGATTCTCAGTATAAAGAAAGTATAGACTGGTACAAGTGCTGACATCAACATCGCTGCCAGAATTGTCAATGCGACTTGCTGGTTGAAGCCGCTTTTTGACAGTTCGACGCCGCCTTTAAATCCGATCGCAAACAGTAGGTACAGCGAAAACAGTTTGGGGATTGGTGCTGGAATTTCTAAATCAGATTTGAGAAAAACTGCCAGGAGTCCCATGAAAAAAGCTAATACAGGTGGATTTAAGATATTTGACGCTACGAGACTTAAATCCACGATCGGTCACTCCCATTGCTAATTTGTTTAATTTTAGTTCATCAACAATTGTTGCACGAGATAGACATTCTTGACTACTGACTAAATAAGGTGCGCAGTGCGCACCCTACAGGAGTTGTGGCGGTTAGGTATTTTTTCCTAACTAGCTGCCAAATAAGATTCTAGGGCCTCGGAGCCGCCAATCAATTTGCCGTCGATAAAGACTTGTGGCACGGTTGTTGCTCCAGTTACGGCCCGGAGCGATCGAGTTGTGACATCTTGGCCCAAAACTATTTCTTCATAATCCAAACCCTTTTCTTTCAGCAAAGCCTTAGCGCGGGCGCAGAAAGGACAGCCGACTTTAGTGAACAAAGAAACAACTTTGGGCTTGGCCGCTGCCGAGTTAATGTAGTGGAGCATCGTCTCAGCATCAGACACCTTGAAAGGATCTCCCGGTTCCTCCGGCTCAATAAACATTTTTTCAACTAAGCCATTTTTAACTAACATAGAATAGCGCCAAGAACGCTTGCCAAAACCTAAATCAGTTTTGTCTACAAGCATTCCCATACCTTCAGAAAATTCGCCGTTACCGTCGGGAATTAATGTCACATTTTCGGCTTCTTGGTCCTTTGCCCATTCGTTCATCACAAAAGTATCATTGACGGAAATACAAACGATTTCATCTACACCATTTGCTTTGAAAACTTTCGCTAATTCGTTGTAACCGGGGAGGTGCGTTGACGAACAAGTGGGAGTAAATGCTCCAGGTAGCGAGAACACTACTACGGTTTTACCTGCAAACAAATCATCGGTGGTGACATCAACCCACTCGTTATCTTTGCGGGTGCGAAAGGTGACATTGGGTACTCTTTGACCTTCTTTGTTCGGCAGCATGATTTTGAATCCTTCGGTACTTGGGTTAAATNNNAATCCTACTCATAATGAGTATGACTTGTCAAGGGGACGCGGGGTTTATTTTAGGTTATTCTACTTACCCAATGCCCAACGCCCAATTACCAATCAAGTTTTCGCCCTAAATACTGTTCTAATTCTTTATTGTAAGGTGTGAAATAATCCCTCAACCAGCAACGCACCGAATCGCTGATAGGCTGATAAGAACCGGGATTAGCATTTTGATATTCAGGTAATTGATATTCCGGCAAATCTAAAAATTCTAAAACTTGTTTTACAGTCGCCGCCGCACCTGCATAAAAATCTTCGCTTTTCAAAATTAACAACTGTTCTTTCGGGAAAAAAGCCCGCCAGTTTTTCATAAATTCTACATACCTACCGCGAGCTAAATAATTGCCCGGTTCCTCGCCAATAATGTATGCTGGATTTTGATTCAATCGTTCAATCTCATCGCTAATTGCTCGATCGAACGATCGCACTTCCCAATTTAAGTCAGTCAAGCGGTAGAATTGAGAAATAGCCCGATCGACCGGATTTCGCAAAAGTACAATCAGCTTAGCCTCTGGAAACGCGCTGTAGAGCCGTTCCGGTGCTTCCAGAGAGTCAAAATAGCTCGGACTTGCTTC
>DMYK01000247.1 GCA_003483675.1 Microcoleaceae cyanobacterium UBA11344 | reverse complement strand
TCATTCTTAGCATACACACTAATAATGCAGTCTCCCACTTCAAAAAACATCCCCTCTTGCTCATCTTTAGAGAATTGCAAATTCCCATACTTCGCACCAATTTCATCAGCAGTCGCAGCTTTAGCCTCCATTTCATCGGGGATAATTCCAGTAGAACCGATGTAGAAAACCAGCGGCGAAATTTGATCGCCATACAGCTTTTTAGCATAAGCTTCCAAGCGTTCATTCGCAATAGCTAAAGCGGCTACAAACTCCTCTCGCTTGACATCTTCTTCTTGCCATTTTGCTTGCAAAAGCCGCAGCAGACTATCTGCACCAACTTTTGATAAAATAGCGGCGATCATCCCGTTATTATCCAACCCCAGAAACTCATCAAAAATCAGCTTCATCAAGTCGTCAACTTTGGTGATTTTGGTGCGGGATGACAGTGTTTTGTGTGCGAAAACAACAGGCGCATCTAAGATGATGTCGAAGGTGGGTTTTTCTAATTTTTCCCCAGTCTCTTTGTGGTAAACTTCATAGAGCCGATCGAGAAATTTATTAGCTGAGTGGAATTTGCCGAAATTGAGGATATTTTTGCTACCAATGTCGATTTTGTAGCTGACTCGCGAATCGACTGAACCGTTGGCGATCGCACTTTTTAAATCAGTGTATTCCGTCGTCGTCGGAAAGTTGAGATAAAGGCTTTTCGACAGATAATGCTGTTTCAACTCATCCAATTGTTCAGCAGTATAAACCTCTGATTCTTCCTTTAAATGAGCTGATAGAATGCTGGCAAGAATTTTAATTTCTGCGAGTTCCTCAAACACTCCGTCAAGGCTACCATAACGCCCGTCAAAAGGCACTAGCGGCAGATTATCTAACTTAATGTCGTACTGCGAACGAAAGTCGAATTCCTCAGCAGGCGAACCGTCTTTTTCAATTACACCGCATCTCTTGAGCAAATCAAACACTGCTTTGCTGCTGATTTTAACTCGCATCGACTTAATATTAATTTCGCCGTCGCTGACAATGGTATAATTGTTGAAAGTAGTGATTTCGTTCACCAAAATTCCGGCAACTTCCTCAATATGAGTGCCATCCTCAACTTTTACCAGCTTCACTTTTCTGGTAATCAGCATATTGATGGTAGCCGTATTTTGATTGATGGCAAATGAACCCATCTGCACGTACTCCCCACGGTCTATAAATTCTGTTTTCAGCCCAGGTTTGATCAGGTTGCCGTTTTCGTCTCGCTTCCCTTCAATGCGTTTTAAACCTGTGCGCTGATAGTTTTCCTGCAAGTGTTTGAAATTGATAATAATGCTGTTGTTGTGTTCCTCGAAGATCTTGATTAACTCTAGCAAAGAAATTTTGTCGCTGACTTTGACCCGATCGCCTATTTGATGATTTTTCAACACATCTGGCTCAAATATAGCCTGTTCTAAATCTTCCGTCAAGTCAGCGATTTGGGCATTTGTGAGAGCTTTGGCGTGTTTTTCGGTCAAAGTAGCATCGAAGGTACTCCCTAGTGCATACTTGGCGATATTCAAATTGCCCTCAGCCAGGTTAGCCTTAGCAAAAGCAAACACTGAATCATCTGTTTGAGCAACGGGAATATCTAGTTTTACATACTCTTCTTGGGTGACTTTCTGATATTTGTAAAACAGTCCTTCATCATCGGCTTTAAGTCCGCATATTTTCAGCGTACTTGATGAACCGTTTATTTTTTTAGCACTTTTTGCAACAAAAACCTGGTAATCATACTCCTTGATTAATGGTTCTTCCAGCGCAGGTGCAACGGAACCACCTAACAGTTTTGCTGTATCGTAAAGAGCATTATAAACCATTTTGACTTCGCCAGCTCGGATGCACTTACCAGATAATGTGTTGGCGATTTTGGAGAGCAATTTAAAGTCAGCACTGGAATAGGATATTGTGTTGGCAAACACATCCATGTCTTTGAGTTCGGCGCAAATTGCCTCTAATGCTGCGGCTTCTGAATTGGGACTGGGGTCATTTGCATAGCCGTCGCTGTGTAAATTGATCGCTGTCATTTCTCCGGCTTTAATCAGAGATTTGGCGAGTTTCATTGACTGCGATATGCAGGTACTGCCGGCGGTATGTATTTGTTGAATTTCTTTGATGTATGTCGAGTTAAATTTCATCACTTCTTGAATGGAAATTCGCTGGAAGTGACAAATTACGTCCCGATTTGAGGCGTAGGAAATCAGGCTGACAATTAGCTGGTAATTGTTGTATTCGTCTAATGTCAAAAGCTTGATTAGGGTTTGTTTCAGCGGATCTAGGTCATAATACATGGAGCCGGAACGATCGATGATGATAATGTTATGAGCAACGGATTTTTCTGGGAGATCACCGGGCTTTCTTTCTAGATTTGTGCGATCGACTAGATAGAATGCTTTTTCCTTTCCGGCAAAATTGTAGAGGGTAAATTTGGTGCGAGTATGGGAGGCTGCTTGGCTGCTGGAACTTTGAGGCTTTACCTGGGAGGGTTGTTTTGTTTGGCGTACCATGTTTCTAGCCTGTGTTGATGTATTGGTCAACACTCTGGCACAGGGTTTTGTGGATGTCAAGGCCGATCGGGAAAATCAGGAAAGCACAACCAGTGATTTTGACACGGATACAGGGATGAATTATCGACTGTGAGTCAGATGTTGAAGTCAGAATGCTTTTCGGCCCAATTCCCAAGGCCCAATTCCCAAGGCCCAATTCCCAAGGCCCGCTAAATTCTAACTTTCCTTTTATTTCTAACACTCAACTGTTTGGAAATCCATGTATAGTAATGCAAAGCAAATACCAGGTTAATTGTAAAAAATACCAAAGTTAAAACAAAGGTAAAAAACGACGTAAACGACAGCCCAGAAATCATCGTAAATATCGCTAAAATGATTGAGCACAGCCCAAAACCTGAAGCAAAAGAACTTAGAAGTAGCCACTGCACCTTAGACATAGTTCACTCTTAAAATTAACATTTTAAATTAATCAGTAAAATGCACTCTTGGCCGCTCGAACTGAGTGCCAAATGATACTTATTAATATATAACGGAATTGCCCAGTTCCACCAACAGCACAACGGATGCATTCTAAAAAGGTTTGAATTCTACAGAAAAATACAGCCCGCGTTCTTGCAAAGTTCGATCGCTCGACTTAATGTCAATCAACGGAATTCCCCAGCCGAGGCGAACACGAGCGTTTTCGCCGTACTGCCACTTTAAGCCCAATCCCGCCGACAGCAAAGTATTTGCTTCCAAAGCTGCGCTTCCCCCGCTATTCCACACATTGCCAAAATCCACAAAGGGCGTCACCTGCAAAAGCCCTTTTTTGTCGCCGGTGCGCCAAATCGGATACCGCAACTCGGCTGTCGCAAACAGCCCGCTATCCGCCAGCAAAGCATCTTGACGATAGCCCCGCACTGTCTCCAAGCCACCCAAACCAAATTGTTCGATCGGCAAAAGCTCTCCCCCCGCAAGCTGCACATCCGATCGCAGCACCAGCAGCGTCTGTTGAGCCAACAACCGCACGTACTGCAATTGACCCCGCCACGCCAAAAATTGACTGTCAGGCTCCTTATTGCTCACCGTAGCACCAAATGCTCCCACTCCCAGACTGAACTGCGATCGAGCCGCCAACACCTGTTTCTCTGCCCTCTGAGTAAAATCCTGAAACACCCTCAGCGCCGAAACCCGAGTTTTACCCCTAGAATCAGAGCCTGGTGACAGCGGAAAATCCTCTCCCAGCAGGGATGTATCGCTTGATCGCCGAACAGCACCGATGCCAAGAGCGATTTCTGTTCTCGGAGTTTGGACTACAGGCTGGCGGTAAGTCAACTCATAAGTCCGGCCCGAAGCCTCAATATCCAGAGCATCAAAAGGTGGCTCAATAATATTACTCCTAGTTCTGTTGAGGCCAAAACTCACAGTACCGTTGTGCGAATTCACCGGTAGCGTGTAAGTAAAATCTACACCATTGCTGCCCTGACTATTTGTATAAGTCAAACTCGCACTATCTCCCAAACCCAGCAAATTAGCCTCGCTGACTTCAACTCCCCTGCGCCAACTCCCCACACTGGGAGAGCGAGAATTATCAGTAAATAAGCCAGCTTGGAAAGTTTTTGCTTCTTTGACTCTGACTAACAGCAAATTAAAACCGGGGCGAGAGCCCGCTTGCAGTTCCGCTGAGATTTTTTCAAGCAGCCCGCTCAGTTGCAGCAATTGCAAGGCTGACCACAAGCGCTGTTCATTCAGCGGGCCCCCTGTTGCCAGGGCCAAGCGACTTCTCACATAGTGAGAATTCAGTCGCCTAGTCCCGACTACATTTATACTTTCTAGCTTGCCTTCTACCACTAATATTCTCACAACCCCACCCGCCAGGGTTTGTGGGGGAATTAGCGCCCCTGAAGTGATGTAACCTTTGCTGATGTAGAGTTGACTCACGGCAGAACGGGCTTGCAGCAGTTCGGCGAAAGTGAGAGGGCGGTCTACAAAGTCTTTGAGTACAGTGTCTAATTCTGCTTTGCTAAAGACGGTGCTACCAATTACTTCAAATCGATCGACCTCGATCGTACCGGGAATGTTGAGCAATTCTTCTGGCTGTGTCGGCGCGGGTGCTGCTGGTTGCAGAAGTTGTTCTGGGGGAGGTAGGGGCTCTGGTAGCGCGGGTTCTGGGAGGGGCGCGGTACGAGGCCCAATCCGGCTGGGAACGGGAATTTCTGGTCTGTTTTCTCGTCGGTTTGGCAATTGAGCCAGAGTTGTTTCGCTTTCTGTCGCCCGATCGAACTCCGGGATGTCGGGATTTTGATCTTTACTGTATGTATCTAGTTTGGGAACATTGTATAAATTTCTAGGGAGGCGATCGTCATTTTTGGCAGTTTCTTGATTAAATTTTAATTCCGACTGTAAATTATCATTAAAATTTGGCGATCGCCCCTCTGACTCAGCAGCAACCGACGCAGTTGCTCGAATCGAGGCTATATGTTCAGTCACAGTTGCAGCAGCTAGCGGTGGGCTCCAACAGCTACAAATTATCAAAGTGCCAAAGCGTGCTAAAGCGCTCACAAACCTGATTTCACAAAGGCCTCTGGAAGGTTGCAGGGGCATGACAAATTAGTAGTATTTAGTAGTTTTGATGGTGGTTTGCAGAGGTGCTTGGGGGCGATCGGCTCAACTGCACGTTGCGAAAGAGTGTATCACTTTTTTT
>DMYK01000140.1:2433-20110 GCA_003483675.1 Microcoleaceae cyanobacterium UBA11344 | reverse complement strand
TTGACAATCTCAAAAACCCGCCCGGCCGGGAATTACGGTCAATCGAGCGGACAGGATATAAGTCCTATTTTTGATAACGGACTAGAAGATGCCAGAGAAAAATATCCGGGTCGTCATGGTCGATCATCTCTTTAAACATGGAAACAAAAGGCTCATAGTCCAAAAACTCCATCTCCAAACTGAGTTGTTGCAATCCTGCTTCTTTAAAGATGCGATTTAACCGCAAGGGAGTGTAATAAATTTGGGCAGTTTGCCACTCAGCATCCCAAACTTTATTGCCGTAGACATCGATAAATCCCTCTGTAACACAGTGAGCGTGTTTGCGACTAAAATAGGCAATTTCTAAGAAGCATAAGGTAGTTGGAAAATATCCGTATATCTTGCCACCTGGCTTGAGAACTTTACCAAATTCCCGAATCATGTGGCGGTTGGTTTTATCTTCGCTGGAAACCACGGAATTTGCGAGGAGGACGTAATCAAATTTACAGCAAATTGCCAGTTTATAGATGACAGTAGCAGCATTTATTAAACCAGTTTTTTAGATGTTGATGATTCATTACATCGAGTGCGACGGCAATTATTGTAAAGTCTTAAGAATCCTCATGCATTCAGGCCTATCCGTGTCAAGCAACGCCGAAAAACCAGGGTAATACTATGTTGCATCCGGCAACTCATCTTCTAGTAGCCGCAAGCGAGGATACTGGTAAGCGGCAACAGTTATTAGCATAACCAGCACTTCCATAGTAATAAATAGCAGTCCAATGCCGCGACCAGGCCCCACGCCAATGATTTGTCCGATGCTTCCTGCCAATAAACCATCAGCGACCATTAGAGGTTCAAAAATTCGTTCGGCTAGAGGGCCAGCAACAACATAGGCGGCGGGAATACACGACCAACAAATCATGTTGATTGTGGCAAAAACCCGGCCTTGAATATCGGGAGCCACTTTTCGGAGCAAGATGGCATCGCTATATCCATTGATGAACGGCAAACTGAAGAAAAACAAGAAGAAAGCTAGAGCAAAAAGTGTAGCGGAAGTGCGTAATCCCAATGCAAAAATGCACAGTTGACTGAGAAAGACAAAACCAAATACGCCACGAATTAAAGTCCTGGGGCCTCCCCAAACGCTCATCAATACGCTACCCAGTAGCATCCCTGCACCGCCGATGGACTGAATAGTTCCGAGAACGGTGATAGAAGTGAAGGAAAGTACCAGTGGCGTGAATAAAACCTCAATCATTCCCAGAACAAAATTATTGATGGCGAATACAATTAGCAGCGCTAAAAGTCCGGGGCGAACAAAAATATAAGTCGAGCCTTCCATCGCCTCGCGCCAAAGAGATGCTTTTCCGGCAACTGGAACCGCAGCAGTCTTAGCGTCAGGAAAGCGAACGAGCAATAGGGTGATGAGGGCAAACAGGAAGGTGGCAAAGTCAATTAAAATGACACCTTCAAGTTGGACGATTCCTAGCAAGACTCCTGCCAGCAGTGGCGAGATTAGTTGGGCGCAAGCTTCTCCTGACTGAACCATGCCGCTGGCGCGAGGTAGGTGTTCTTTTGGCACAAGCAAAGAAGTCGAAGCAGTGTAGGCGGGTAACTGAAAGGCTTTACAGACGGAACTGAAGCCAACGGCGACGTAAATGTGCCAGATTTCAAGGTTGCCGGTGGCGAGTAATAGGGCGATCGCCACCGTCATTATACCAGCACCGGAGTCAGACAGAATCATGCACCATCGCCGGTTCCATCGGTCAACTAAGGCGCCAGCTACCGGAGAAATTAAGATACTGGGCAGCAGAGCAAATAGCAAAATCAGCGAGAATTGAGTGACTGAACCCGTGCGCTGGTACACCCACACTCCCAATGCAAAGTTAGTCAAACCCGACCCAATCAGGGATACCAGTTGTCCAAACCAGACGAGAAAAAAAACACCCATTCCACCTGTAAAGGCTCGAAGATTCTTAAGACTACGCATAATGGCTAATTTCTACTATTTGGTGGTTGGTTCGGCTCGACTTGCAACACATAGCCTTCACAATGCAAGTCGGCTGCTTGAAAGCCCAACCGTTCTAAACCTTGATAATGCTGCACGCAAGTTTCCACATTAACTAATCCTACAGTGGGGGCCATATAGTCAAAACGAGAAGAAAGAAGACTGGACAAAACGCACCCCATTATGTTGTGGGGATTGGTAGGCTTAAACTCGTCTGACCATGAATCTTCATCCATGTTTTTCTTCATTGATTGTGGTAGGTAGATGACCGTTTTTATCGGGTGAGGTGCGTGAAGCGCTCCACCTTCGGTAAACAGAATATCTTTGTGTTTCTCAAAGCGCTTAATCGCCTGTTCTGGGGAAAAACAGTGTGGGCCAGAATCATCGACAATTAAAGTACCGGGTTTCAGCCGATTGATGTCGAGAAGATCTGGGACGTTGGTAGCCCCAATTATTCAGGTAGCGTTGTAGATTTCTGGTGGGAGATCAGAGGCAGACATGGCAATCTGAATTTGACCTTTAAAACCATGAACATCAATTAATTCTTGTTGAATTTTTTCGATAAATTCCAGCTTACTATAGACATCGCAAAGTGTAATTTCTGTAGGATGGGGCAAGCATTTTAACATCAGACGAAGGGTACTAATCCCAATCGAACCCAAACCAATAAAAGCTACTTTCTCATTCTCTAGAGAACGCTGGCTGACCTGTAAAATTTTCTTAATGGTCAGGACAACAGTAGAGCAGGTAGTAGCGTGGCCTGTAGTGATTTTCGGTAAGTCGTTGCGCCCCTCAACAGCTTTAACAATGGCACAACCGTAATCCGTTGCTGAGGGAATCAAACCCGTTAAGGAAACAGTTTTAGCACCTAGTCGTCGGGTCATTTCCAAAGCTTCAACAACCATTTGCACGAGTTTCTGCGGGTCGCTGTATAGTTCATCCTCGAATATAGGGAGAATTAAGACCGCTATTCGACCCCATTCAGTCTCCATAACACCATCCCACATGGGCAGGTTGTCAAACAAATCTTGAAGGATTTCATCGCGAGTTAAGCTGGTTTCTTTTAGTAGAGAGAGGGGAATATAACCCAGAGCTGCTGAGTCAACTGGTGCTATTTTGCCTACAGCTAACAAGGATAGCAAGGAGCGCTGTTCTAGTTTGAAAAATGGAGATAGGTCTGTGGTTTTAGTTAAAGAGGCGGTCATAGTTTGTTCACCTTTTGCTTGGAGTTTTTCTCGATTAAAAGAGGGATCTGGAGCGGGCAAATGATTGAGCGCTTCGGCTAATTCAGCTATAGTGGGATGCTGAAACAGAAGCTTGAGTGAAATTTTCAGGTTCATCTCTACTGAAAGCTTGGATACCAGAAACGCAGCTTTCAGGGAATGTCCACCTAATTCAAAGAAGTTATCATTGATGCCCACTTTTTTTAATCCCAGCACTTCTGCCCAGATTTCTGCCAGCATTTCCTCAATGGGAGTGCGTGGGGCGACAAAAGATTCTTCCAGTTCGGAACGCTTTTCGGGGGCGGGTAGGGCGCGGCGGTCTACTTTACCGTTGGGTGTTAGTGGTAGTGCCTCCAGCACGACAAAAGCACTGGGTATCATGTATTCGGGCAGTTTTTCTTTCAGGAGGCGGCGCAAGTCACTGATTGCGGGTGAGGGTTGCTGATGGCAGACAACGTAAGCCACTAATTGCTTGTCGCCTGTAACGTTCTTTCTGGCAATAACCGCAGTCTCTTTTACACCAGGATGCTGGCTCAGTACCGCCTCAATTTCGCCTAGTTCGATACGGAAGCCGCGTATTTTTACTTGGTTGTCGATGCGACCGAGGTATTCGATATTACCGTCGCTCAGGTAACGAACTAAATCTCCAGTTTTGTACAGGCGCGAACCCGGTTCATTGCTGAAAGGATTGGGAATAAATTTCTCTTCAGTCAAGTCGGGACGGTTAAGATAACCTTTTGCTAGTCCCACACCAGCGATGTGGAGTTCTCCGGGAACACCGATGGGAACGGGTTGGAGATGGCGATCGAGAATATAGATTTGGGTGTTGGCGATCGGACGACCGATCGGCAACTCCTTCAATGTCGTGTCCGCTACCGATAAATCATATATCGTTGCCCCCACAGTAGCTTCTGTCGGGCCGTAATTATTCACCAGACGAACTCGCTGTCCCACACACAATAGCCAAGTTTTCAGTCGTTCGGGCAGTGCTTTTTCTCCGCCAATGATTACCAAGCGTAATGATGGGGGTATTGCAAGAGTTTTTTGACTCAACAAGGTAGTCAGTTCGTGCCAGTAGGCTGTCGGCAAAGCCATTACAGTGATTTCCCAATTCTTGCACTTTTGCAAAAATCCCTCAATGGAGTCCAGCATGGAATCAGTACGCAAGACAAGCGTCGCACCCGATGTCAAACTGGTATAGATTTCTTCGGCACTAACATCAAAACTAATTGAGGAGAATTGTAAAATGCGATCGCAGTGATCTATTTCATATTCAGCACTCGCAACCGTTGTGTAATTGACTAGCGATTCATGTTGAATTAAAACGCCTTTGGGTTTTCCTGTAGACCCTGATGTGTAGATAACATAAGCCAAGTTTTTTGGCTTTACTGGGCTTGAAGGATTATTCTTGCTGTGGACAGCAATTTCTTCCCAGTTTGAGTCTAAGCAGACAACACACGCAGAGTGTTGGGGAAGTTTCTCGACTAGCCTCTCTTGAGTGAGCAGCACTGGAACTGACGAATCTTCTAGCATGAAAGCTAAGCGCTCAGACGGATAGTTCGGGTCTAGCGGAACGTAAGCACCGCCAGCTTTGAGGATTCCCAACAAACCGATTATCATTTCTCTTGAGCGCTCTACACAAATCCCCACCAAAACTTCTGGCCCTACACCCAGCGATCGCAGGTAATGTGCCAGTTGGTTTGCTCTTTCATTCAATTCTAGGTATGTGAGTTGCTCACCTTCAAAAACGACCGCTATGGCATCAGGTGTCCGTTGTACCTGTTCCTCAAATAGCTGGTGGATGCACTTATCCTCGGGATATTCAGCCGAAGTATTATTCCACTCGACTAATAGCTGGTGTCGTTCTGTTTCTGTCAACAGGGGCAATTCAGAAATCTCTTGTTTGGAATTGACGACAATACCTTCGAGCAAGGTCTGGAAATTCCTGGCTATCCGAACGATGGTAGACTCATCAAACAAATCAGCATTGTATTCCCATTCTGCTACCAATCCATCAGCCGTATTCTCCGTTGATAGGGTCAAATCAAATTTGGCTGTGCCGATTTCCACGGAATAAGAACTTACCGCTAAATCAAGCAGTTCCACAGCAGGAACCAAATCGTCGTCAAGGGCAAACATCACCTGGAACAGGGGCGTGTAGCTTAAGTCTCGGATTGGTTGCAATGCCTCTACCAACTGCTCGAAAGGCAGGTCTTGATGCGTGTAAGCTTGCAGCGCCACTTCCCGGACTCGATTAAGTAACTCCTCAAAAGTGGGGTTGCCGCCGAGGTTAGTTCGCAGCACTAAAGTATTAACAAAAAAGCCAATTAACCCTTCAATTTCTCGTCGGTTGCGACCAGCTACAGGCGTACCCACTACGATGTCATCTTGCCCTGAAAAGCGGTAGAGGAATGTCTGAAACGCCGCCAAAAGGGACATAAACAGAGTGACTCCCGCTTGCTTACTGAGAGTAGTCAGTTCCGCGCTCAATTCTTGGGAAAGGGCTGCACAGTAATATCCTCCCCGGAAGGTTTGAACAGCCGGTCGTGGTCGGTCTGTTGGCAATTCTAATAAACCCGGAGCGTCTAATAGTTGTTGCTTCCAGTAGTCAAGCTGGGGAACCAGTATTTCTCCAGACAACCACTGCCGCTGCCAAACCGCAAAGTCGGCATATTGTATTGGCAACGAGGGCAAAACTGGAGGTTTTCCAGTGCAAAAGCCTTGGTAAAGTTCTGTTAGTTCCCTCACGAATACGCCCAGAGACCACCCATCAGAAATAATGTGGTGCATGGTGAGCAGTAAGACGTATTCTGTTTCACCTAGCTGTAGCAATGTAACTCGGAATAAAGGCTCTTGCTCTAGGTGAAAAGGTCGATTCGCTTCTTCATTTGCCAATCGTTGCGCTTCAATTTCTCGCTCGCTTTCTCCTAGGTGCAACAAGCTGACTACTTGTAGTTCCCAACTGTGAGTTGAGGCTATAACCTGAATGGGTTCTCCCTCTACTGTCGCGAAGTTGGTGCGTAAGGCTTCGTGACGCTGGATAATTTCGTTGATGCTGTTCTCTAAAGCTGCTATATTGAGCTGACCGAAAAGACGCAACGCTACCGGGATGTTGTAAAATGAACTATTTGGCTGTAATTGGTCGAGGAACCACAACCTCGCTTGAGCGAAGGAACATGGGATGGACTCTGACTTGGGAATCGGTAATAGAGGTAAAGTTTCTACAGATTGTCCGTTTTTGAGCGCTATCTCAACCCGCAAAGCGAATTCGGCAATCGTGGGTGCTTCAAATAAACTGCGTAATGGTAATTCGACGGACATCGTATCGCGCACCCTCGATATAACTTGAGTCGCTAGTAAGGAATGTCCACCGAGTTCAAAGAAATTATCGTGAACGCCCACTTGCTCAATACCCAGGACACAAGCCCAGATACTAGCTAGTATCTGCTCGATAGGAGTGCGAGGGGGGACAAAAGTGAGTTCCAATTCAGGTCGTAATTCGGGTGAGGGTAGGGCGCGACGGTCTACTTTACCAGTTGGGGTTAGGGGTAGGTTATCCAGAATGACGAATGCTGCTGGTATCACGTAGTCTGGAAGTTTCTGTTTGAGGAAATGACGCAGGTCACTAATGTTGGGCGTTACTTCTGTTGGGAGGGCAATATAAGCTACTAATTGTTTGTTGCCAGCTTTGTTTTCGGTGGCAATGACTACTGTTTGTTGGACTGATGGATGCTGAGAAATAGCGGTTTCGATTTCACCTAATTCAATGCGGAAGCCACGAATCTTCACCTGATTGTCAATACGACCCAGGTATTCGATATTGCCGTCGCTCAGATAGCGGGCCCAATCGCCAGTTTTGTAGAGACGTTCACCCGGTTCATTGCTAAAGGGATTGCGAATGAACCGCTCATCGGTCAACTCAGGACGGTTCAGGTATCCCCGTGCTAAACCAGCGCCACCGATGTGCAACTCACCAGGAATACCAATGGGTACAGGCTGTCTGTTCCCATCTAAGATGTAGGTCTGGACATTACCAAGGGGACGACCGATCGGCAACTCCTTCAATGTCGTGTCCGCTACCGATAAATCATATATCGTTGCTCCCACAGTGGTTTCTGTCGGGCCGTAATTATTCACCAGACGAACTCGCTGTTCCACACACTCAAGCCAAGTTTTCAGTCGTTCGGGCAGTGCTTTTTCTCCGCCAATGATTATTAAGCGCAAGGATGGGGGTAACACCACCGTTTTTTGACTCAAGAAAGCGGTCAGTTCGTGCCAGTAGGCTGTTGGCAAAGCCATTACAGTTATTTCCCAATTCTTGCACTTTTGCAAAAATCCCTCAAGGGAGTCCAGCATGGAATCAGTACGCAAGACAAGCGTCGCACCAGAAGTTAGGCTGGTATAGATTTCTTCGGCACTGACATCAAAACTAATAGAGGAGAATTGTAAAATGCGATCGCACTGGTCTATCTCATATTCAGCACTCGCAGCCGTCATGTAATTGACTAGCGACCCGTGTTGGATTAAAACGCCTTTGGGTTTCCCTGTAGACCCTGATGTGTAGATAACATAAGCCAGGTTTTCTGGCTTTACTGGGCTTGAAGGATTATCCTTGCTGTGGAAAGCAATTGTTTCCCAGTCAGAGTCCAAGTAGACAACACGCGCTGAGTGTGGGGGAAGCTTCTCGACTAGCTTTGACTGAGTGAGCAATACTGGTACAGAAGAATCTTCCAGCATGAAACTCAGCCGTTCAAAGGGATAAGCTGGGTCGAGCGGAACATAAGCACCACCAGCTTTGAGGACACCCAACAGTCCCACTATCATCTCAAACGATCGTTCTACACATAGACCGACCAACACTTCTGGCCCCACTCCCAGCTCACGCAGGTAGTGTGCTAACTGATTGGCTCTTGCATTCAATTCTAGGTATGTCAGTTGTTCCCCTTCAAACACCACTGCCACAGAAGAGGGCGATCGCTCCACTTGCTCCTCAAATAGCTGGTGGATGCACTTATCCTCGGGATATTCAGCCGAAGTATTATTCCACTCGACTAATAGCTGGTGTCGTTCTGTTTCTGTCAACAGGGGCAATTCTGAAATCGGCTGCTCTGGATTGGCGACGATTCCTGACAGTAAAGTCTGGAAATGTCCCGCCATCCGAGCGATCGTGGCCTCATCAAACAAATCAGTATTATATTGCCAGCCAGCCTGGATAACATCTCCCATTTCCATCACCATCACATCCAGATCAACGCTTGCCCCCCGTTGATGGCCGAGTGGGTAAGGCTCCATCTCAAGTCCAGGCTCCTGGAAGCGCGATGACTTTTTAAGAGACTCACACCAACGTTGCTTTTGCCAAGTGAAGCTGACTTGAAACAGTGGAGAGAGACTGGGTTCTCCTTGAGGCTGTAGTTTCTCAACTAACAGTGGAAAAGGATAATCCTGGTGATTTTGGGCTTCTTTGACTTGAGTGCTTACCTGAGATAACAAATCTTGGAATGTCAGGTTTTCCGAAATAGAAGCCCGCAAAACAACCGGGTTTACGAAGTAACCGACAACTCCTTTAAACTCTCGCCCTGGCCTCCCCAGCATCGGACTTCCCACAAGGATGTCTTCTTGATTTGTGTAGCGATAAAGCAACACAGTGCGATTCGTTTAGTCGAAATTGAGTAGCAATACTTAGGGGATGACTAGGATGATTACAAAGTCATCACAACTAAATACACATCTGGGTGCAGATTATTCTTAGTCCTAGCCCGCAAGTGCAGCGGTAAAAGCATATCCCCTATTTTGTTGAGTAGCAACCAACAAGATAAAGCGGGGATAAAAAGGCAGAACTACTGGTAGCCGAAACTGGGAACTGTCGAGCAGGAGTTCATGTGTAGCGAAAGCAAAGATGTATTTGAACCATCGTTATCACAAATGGTCTAACGGCTGAATCAAGAATAAACCCGTTGTAAAACACGGTAAAGACTGATTAAGACCAAGCCAAAAAGGCAAGGATAGGGCATAGGCGATTGTTAATTCGACCTATAAGCACCGCCCAAAAACCCGGTGGAGAGCATCGCACTAAAAACTCAAACAATGTGTATTCGGAACGAAGTAACTCTCATATATTTCTGGAAATGTCGATTCCCCAGTAAGTAGCTAACGAATAATATATGAGAGAGGGATTGTATCAGAAGCTAACGCTCTGTTGTAATGACAGAGATATGCAGACAGATACACGGTAACTTCAAGGATAAAAACTTAGTAGCAATGAATAAGTCTAAAACGCGGGACAACTCGACGGTGGAATGGAATCAAATCAATTGGCAAAGAGCCGAAAGATTGACGTTCAAGTTGCAAAAACGTATCTATCGAGCAAGTGAACGTGACGATGTTAAAGCAGTTCGGAAGCTTCAAAAGACCTTGATTAATTCATGGTCTAATAAGGTGTTAGCGGTACGACGGGTCACGCAAGACAATACTGGCAAACGTACAGCAGGTGTGGATGGTATTAAATTACTAACCCCGAAGCAACGATTAAAGCTAGGAAGTCAACTCAAAGTAACTGGTAAATCCCAACCGACACGTCGGGTAATGATATCAAAACCAGGAACCAATGAGTCAAGACCATTAGGCATACCCACAATGTATGACCGCGCCTTACAAGCAGTTGTAAAATCAGCTATTGAACCAGAATGGGAAGCCAAATTCGAGCCAAACTCATATGGTTTTAGACCCGGTAGGTCGTGTCACGATGCGATTGAAGCTATCTTTAACAGTATCAGATACAAAGCCAAATATGTGCTAGACGCTGATATTACCAAATGCTTTGACCGCATAAATCATAAAGCATTACTTGACAAAATCAATACCTATCCAGGACTACGAAAACAAATTAAGTCGTGGCTTAAAAGCGGGGTATTAGACCAAGGTGAAATCTTCCCGACCAAAGAAGGTACTCCACAAGGAGGGGTCATTTCCCCACTTTTGGCAAATATAGCCTTACACGGAATGGAAAATCGGGTTAAACAAGTCGTAGGTAATACCATTAACCAACGAAAAGAAATCAGTTTAATCCGATACGCCGATGATTTTGTGATCATACACAAAGACATTGAAGTAGTAATAGCCTGTCAGAAGATAATTGCAGAATGGTTAAAGGACCTTGGCTTAGAATTGAAACCAAGCAAAACGAAACTCACCCACACCCTCAATGAATACGAAGGAAATGTTGGGTTTGAGTTTTTGGGATTTCATGTACAACAACACAAGGTAGGCAACTATCGAAGTGCCAAAAATACACAGGGAATACCACTAGGTTTCAAAACATTAATCACCCCGTCCAAACCCAAAATCAAAGCTCATCTTGCAAAAATTGAAGAAGTAATAGATACCCACAGCAACGCCCCACAAATTGCCTTAATTACTAGGCTAAATCAAATCATTAGGGGATGGTCAAACTATTACTCAACAGTTGTAAGTAAGGAAACCTTTAACCGGGTCGATAATCTTATTTATGACAAGCTAAGAGCATGGGCTAGAAGACGGGGAAAAGGTAGCATCAACAAAGACAAATACTGGCGAACAGTAGGCGATAGAAATTGGTGCTTCAGCACAGAAGAAGGTTTAGAGTTAGCCCAACACAAAGAAACGCCTATCAAAAGGCACGTCAAAGTTAAAGGCAATTCAACACCCTACAACGGTGACTGGATTTATTGGAGTTCTAGACGCGGAGAATACCCGGAAACACCAACAAGAATGGCAACAATTCTTAAGACACAAAAAGGTAAATGTACCCACTGTGGTTTGTACTTTACACCTACAGACACCGTAGAAGTTGACCATATCCAACCAACCTCACTAGGTGGGTTGGATGAATATAAAAACCTACAACTTCTGCATAAACATTGTCACGACATAAAAACGGAAAATGATGGCTCCTTAGAAAAGAACTATGATGATAACCCGTTTTGAATTGTATCCTTAACAAAGGATGAAGATATCGAGGAGCGGAATGAAGCGAAAGTTTCACGTTCCGTTCTGAAAGAGAGATAAGAGTGGCAACGCTCCTATCGACTCTAACAAAAAAGCCGTCAGCATCAGCTTATAAAGAGTTGTATCTGTAGCTCTAGCTACCTCTCCCAGTCCCCGAATTAATTCTTCATTTAGCCGAAAAATATGCGTTTCTCCCCGATAGCTTTGCACTGGTGGTCGGGGTCTGTCTGTCGGCAAGTTTACGATTGGCAACTCACCCGATAATTGTTTTTGCCAGTATTTCCAAAGTTTTTCTCCCTTTGGACTCGATAGCATTTCGGACTGCCAATGTACAAACTGGGTATAGGGCGTATTTTTAGGAAGAGAATCTTCTATCTGTTCAAGGCTAACTTGTTCCGTTTCGGCAGCATACCAAAGTCGCAATTCATTAAAGATCTGATCGCTAGACCATAAGTCGCTGGCAATCTGGTGCATTGTCAGCAAGAAAATATGTTCTCGTTCTGAACGAGTAAATAAAGTAACTCGCCATGCTGGCTCTTTTTCTAAATTGAATAGACGCTCTGCTTCTAAGAAAATTTTCTCTTTTAATTCATTTTCAGTCCAATGAGAAGCATCTATTTCCTGTAGAGGAAGTTTGAGCTGTTGATGAATAACTTGAAATATTTTTCCTTTGATGGCGGTATAAGTGGTTCGGAGAATCGGGTGGCGATTCACAATATTTTCCCACGCCAGATGCCAAGATTTAATGTCTATTTTTGAGTATATTAGCGCTGTATTAAAAGCATTATATGCCACGCTTTCGGGAGCCATCTGGTAGAGAAACCATAAAGCTTGCTGGCCCAGCGAGAGAGGATGAAAAGATGCCGGTGTCTCTGGCGTCATGGGAGTGATGTTATCATTCAAAATAGGCATATTTTGTTCCGAAGATATTTCTGGGTTTGTAGATAAAGTCATAACACTTTAGGTTGTTTGGGTGTTTTCACTTTGGACTAGCGCATTTATTGTCCAAGATTTGAAACAAAGCTCCGACTAAATATTTGAGGTCAAAGTCGCCAATGGAGGAAAACTAGCTGCGTTTCCTCTCGCAGAATTTCCCGCGCTTGGGAGATGCGCTTGCAGACACTCTGGGAGCAAATCTCTTGCCGTTCGCCTATCTCTTGATGAGATTGAAGTCCCTTTTGTGATGAAAGCGACTTTCTTTCGCTCCAGAGATCGGTTGCTAACCTGTAAAATTTTCTTAATCGTCAGGACAACACTAGAGCAGGTAGTAGCGTGTCCCGTAGTGATTTTCGGTAAGTCATTGCGCCCCTGAATAGCTTTGACAATCGCAAAACGATCGCCCCTGCTACAGCCGGAGCTATAGTCGGTGCTGTACCCTGCTATTAGTTAGACGGTTGTGTCAGGCAATTTGTGAATTATGCAGTCGATTAAAAAGCGGGATAGCTAGTCCGATTTCTCCGGTACGGTGGACGGACGCTCCGCCAACGCTTCGCGCGCTTGACGGGCGATACTGCTCCTGAAACTATTTTTTAGCTTAGACACTAAGCTAAAAGATGGAATTGAGAGAAACTTACTCGACCGAACTATTAGTAGCTTAGGTAATAGGTTCAAGTAGAAAATACAAAGCGACTGAATACAGGGTAGTGATCTGAAAGATCGGAAGTTATAATTTGATCGGGTTTTGGTGTGGATGGAGAGAATTCTTTCCCTACCACTTCTATCATTGATGGAGGATCTATCCATAACCAGCTTGCTGCAAAAGGGGACGCGGCTTTGAGACGGATAGACTCCAAAGTAGGAGTGTTAAGCGGTTGCTGATGTCTGTTTGAGATCAGAATATAATCTAGCCATTCGTGAAGACAGCATGGTGCATAACATCCACCTTCCTCTATATAGAGGGTTTCTTTATCTTTTGTGGGATCGGCAAAGAAGGAATCAAGTTTTGAAATAGGTGGGTTTGGCGGAGTAGGATTTTTTACTTGAGGGATGGGATGATATACATTTTCCTTTTTCTCTCCCCAGCTTGATTTATCAGCTTCTAGACAAGCCTTCGCGGCACTATCTTTACCTACAAGTATGTTTGAGCTGGGGTCGCTAGTATACTTTTGTTCCCCTTTTAATTCCGGTAGCTTCGCATCTAAAATTTGAGCCAAATCTGACAATTCAGAAGCGCACCTTACAAAATCGACATTAAAATCGCCAGCAGAGAGAGTAGGTTCATTATTGGGAAGATTTTTGGCTTCAACAAATTCCTTCATTTGTTTGGCTTGCTTTTGACGAGTTTCACGTGCGGTTTGACTGTTCCAGGCACGCATATGAGTGGCAAAAATATGAAAAGTCTTGGTAAATCCCTTCTCCGTTTTTTTGACGGCTGCGTAAACAACTCCTTTAGCTACTATTTTCTCTCCGAGTCCAACTGAGATATCTTCGTTGTCTATGGTGGGCATATCGCTATAGACGTATGTATCGGCATGAAGTGGCTATTTGGACACAATCATAACTCCACCGACTTTTTCAAGCATTCCACCATCTAATACCCGTGTGTGGTAGGGAAACCCGTACTTCTTAAACTCATTCAACATCTGGTCACATAACGGTGTCCCAACCTGGGAAAAAACTTCGTTTAAAGTAATAATATCTACCTTACCATCGTTGAGTTGTGCAAGCGCTTCAGGAATTTTTGGTGTTCTTCCTTGCCTTCATAACCTAGTAATTTAGGCTTGTCTGGTCGTGCAAAAACATTATATTGGATAACATTAAATTCCATAGTTGCGTTTGGATTATATGGCAATATGGCTAGTACAGAAAGAGCTATGCTCGCATTGTTAATTTTACCACCTGTACATTGACAGGCGGCAAAATATCTCTGCGAGCCTATTTCAAATTCTTCTATAAACGGTTCATATTTGTGACCTTCAATACAGTCCCATACCTGTTTATTCCCAACCCCAACACCAAGTTTATTTTCACCAATAGTAGGGTTTGAAAATGCAAGGGTAACTATTCCGTCCCCTAGACTATAGTTAACATAGCCAGAACATCCTACAGCAGACCAATCTTTTTCACAACATTCGATAATTTCACTTTTACCAGAGGCAATGGTGGCTGGCCAAGACCCCCCATCTGCTAATCTTCCAGAGTCGAAGGAATCACTCTGGTAATTCATTTCCTGATTGGTATTATTAGTGATTGTGAGTTTGACAGTATGCGACTTCGACATATTTTCTCCTTGGGTTCTTCCTTAAATTATTCTGGCGGCACGATATTTTTTACAAATTTATCATTGCTTTTCCTTTATTTGGGTATCGGATATTAGCATATCCGAATAAGTTAGCTGATGAGTTCGCTTCCGAGCCAGCCTCGAACAACGATTTCTGGCAGGGTTGGCGATTTCGTGACAGATGGAGTGAGAGAGCCTGCATCCTTAACCTCTGCAAAGTCGTCTTAACGATAGCATTGGTAGAGGTTGAAGTGCAGGCAATTCTCGCAGAGTCGGCGATCTGTGTGGATTATCCCCTAAACCTTCGCGATTCTCCAGGGTCGTTTTCTAAATGAGCAATGGCGTACGGGTATCCGTTAAGTTTGAAAAATTAGCATTGTGCTAAAAAGATTACCACTCGAATGTCTTTGGGTCGGACAGTTTAACTGAAAATTTTTCGACATGCTCCTTCTCGATAGTGCCGCTAACTTTCTCATTCAGCTTGAATTTCATTTCTTGTACATCGACCTCGAAACCTGCTTGGTTTCCTTCTACAAACAATACACGATTACATTTGAACCAAGCATCTATTTGCAAACGATAAAGCAAAATGTGCGGTTCATTTTTGGTAGGAAAGCGGATAATACTGATTTCCAGTACACGGTCGCGATGAGAATCTGTTGCAGTAAAGAAACTTTCAAAGCTCTTCACACGGGCGCCAGTTTCTGTGGCAATTTTAGCTAACTTTGTTACAACACCTTCGCGCACAAGAGTAGAATTCTCATAGATCTTAGGGTCGAAATCACAAATGACTCCTTTGAACCAATTTTCAAGGCTATTCACGTCTTCACTGTCAGGACTGCCGTTAAATTTAAAGAAATCTTTGGTTGATTTACCCCATTCTTTCACCTCTCGTTTGTGACTGTCTTTGATTTGAACTAAAGCATCGCAATTGTTTAATACTGCGACCACTTGCTCCCAGTCATATGCGTTTTTCTCTTTGATTTATTTGATAGCAAAAAAAGATGCCGTTGCTAATTCCTCGTCCAGGCTTTTGACCCAACTTGTTAATGAGGCTTCATCTCCAAATTCAACCGCAAGTTTGGTTTCAATAAAGACTTGACTATAGCCTTCATGCGGCGGCTTTGTTGGATGTAATGCGTTTAATGCAAAACGTGCTAAGTTGTCTACTGAAGCTTTGGCAATCTCCTCTAAGTCTGCGCCTGGAGAAAGCACTTCTTTCGCGGCATCAGCAACGAATTGACCCACGTTATCCATGATAAATCCTTCCTTGTGTCAATTTGTGGGTGGGTAGCTAGACGAAATGTGATCTATTCTTTCCTTTCGCCTCTCTATTTTGAAGACGATTACAGAGAGTATTTTCTGAATTTTTGGGGTTCTTCCGTACTTAGTGTGTTCGCGTTAACTTAAATTTATCCTCAAGGCTTTGCTAGATAAAGCTTTGAGATTATTTACATCTGCTTGCGCTGTTGAGCAACTTGCTCAGTTAGGGCGATTGCCTTGAAATCCTAGCCAGCTATAGTGTAGGACACCAGAAAACTAATAATTTGGCACACTAAGTACGGAAGATCTGAATTTTTTGAATTAGAGGCTTTTTTAGCTCGATACATTTCACGAAGCGATCGCCTGCCCTGCCCACAAATCCCGAAAGCAATCGCCCTCTCATCCCCAAACTATACCAACTGCGATCGCACCCTTCATCTCCATCTCAACCAAAAAGCGCTCGCCTTCTACAAAAAGAGAAGCGATCGCCTCTTCATCCCCAAATTTTACCAACCGCGATCGCCATTCATCTCAAACTCAACCAAAAAGCGCTCGCCTTCTATAATAAAGAGAAACGATCGCAACCTTCCACCTGAAACTCAACCAAAAAGCGCTCGCCTTCCACAAATCAGAAAAGCGCTCGCTTCTTGATTGATACTCAGACTCTACTAACTGCGCTCGCACCCTTTCGTCTCATCGCACGCCGTTTGTAATTTGAGGAAATTCTCGCCGTGGATTTTTCGGTTACTGTTTTCCCTGATTGGGAGATTGCATTCTCCTATAGCCTTAGACGGGGTTTAACGCAGGTGGAGCCTAACCTCTAACGGATACCTTTCTACCCAGTCACCAAGCTAATGCTACGGCACGGGTAGGATACTGACATCATTATTATTTAATAACCTCACTTCAAGACGGCCATTAGCGCCGGTAAATGTTGGAGCTTGAGTGATTCCATCTCCATTTACATGGATTTTTGCAAAGTTTAAATTGACTTGTAGCTGATGATGTTGATCTCCTACTACTTGATATGTGCCTTGCATATCTGTTTGTACCGAAACAACACGAGCAGGAATCGCTGAGTAAATAGAAAACGGCATTTCAGTGTTCTCCTTAAAAATTAGTAGCTGGCAAGAAATTTTTTCTTGCTTATTCTAAAGACGCTTCCTTGATACATCTTCTGAATTTTTGGGGTGCTACTAAGTCCGCCCATCAAACCAAGGCTTGAAATAGAGAAAACCATACCAAGGAGGAGTGCGAGATACTCGCACAAATCCCCCCGCAACCCCCCCCACCGGCACCACTCACCCCTCACTTCTAACACCAATTTTCTTAGACGATCAAACAGTAGTGAACCTCCCAAACTGGACAGCCACGGGGGGAATGCCCCTACTATCTGTTTCCCGATCGCATTAAATTCCTCCAACCTCCCACCAGAAGTCACCTCAACAGAATCCGACTCAGAATGCTGCTTAGATAGCGCTACAAAAGGCAATTCCTCACCCACAACACTCTCCACTTGGGCGATCGCAACAGATAAAGTCACCGACTCCTCCACAATCGCTTCAACTCCCCCATTCCCCTCAGACATTTCCTCAATTGCCGACTCCGTTACCCCCGGTGTCACCGCCAATTCCGTTTTTGTCCCATATCCTCCCCGATAAAATATCCCCGCAACTCAAGAGCCAGAATTGCCCGCGCCTGGGAGATGCGCTTGCAGACATTCTGGTAAGAAATATTTTGCTTTTCGCTGATCTCTTGATGAGACAATTCTTCATAAAAATGCAGGATAAACGTCTCGCGCATTTTGGTTGGTAACTCATCAATAGCGCCGCGAATCACCCTCTTTTTCTCGTCACGATCCAAGGCGATCGCTGGTGTGTCCTCAACAGAAAGGCGTTGTAAGAGTTGGTGTTCTTCTGTTCCGGTTAGGATGTGGTTAGTAGTGGCTTGCATCATCATAATTTCACTGTTAAAGAATCTAATTTTCCCGGCACTATT
>DMYK01000140.1:0-2416 GCA_003483675.1 Microcoleaceae cyanobacterium UBA11344 | reverse complement strand
ATAAATGAAACAATGTATCCTTCCAAAGGCTATAAATTTCCACAGAAATTGAGCTCCTATTTGGGGAGTTTGTATGCTTTGCAGCGAAGGACTCAACTTGGGGAATTAGAGCGAGGTCAGCAGCAATCCGATTGATGGGCTGGTTAAGATAGTTCTCTCCAAGAACTGCTGACTAGGTAAGATCACTGCTACCCGCAGCGTCTACATTCAGATAGACAACCTGATTCGTGCTACTATCTATCTTTGGATGCTATTCAATAGTATGTTTGGCCGATCGGCAGAAAGCAAGTCGGAAAAGTCGGATCATAAAGTCGGAAAAGTCGGATCTTTGATCAACTTGTGGGAACTCACAAAGTGTGGTATGCACAGAACCTTTACAGGGAAAAGCTTACAGCTAAAATTGCGATCGGTCCGCGCCATCCACCACCAATTCACCAAAAGACGAACGGGAAGCCCCGGGCTAACGACATGGGGAGGAACGTGGCTGCGACTTACTTGAGGAGCCTACATTTCTGTTTCTAATTAATAATTTGATAGCAGGAGACAGGGTATAATACAAGAAGGAGGAGTCAAAATGTTTGGATGCCAACAAAATCTAATTAATCCCAATAAAGACCTAAAAGCAATTTTAGAATTCCTTTGCAGTGAATCATCAAAACTGACTAATTGTGGCATCTATTATGCCCGTCAAATGTACTTTAAGACAGGCAAAATACCTAGTAAAGCAGATTTGCATAAAGTATTAGGCACTGAAAATCGCAACTTGCACTACAAAGCATTTTATTCGGATACCGCGCAGCAGATTTTAACTACTGTTGCCGAATCTTTCAAGTCCTACATTGGACTATTAAAAGGCATTAAGGAAGGGACGGTAACTCAAAGACCGAGACTACCTAATTATCGACAGGGTGGTCTAGCTTTAGTGACGTATACATGGCGCTCCGTGAAGCTGAAAGACGGGCTATTGAGATTCCCGCTGGGTACGCAGTTAAAAGCCTGGTTCGGACTGGATGCTTTCTATCTACCTTGGCCTACAAACTTAGACCACAAAGCAATCAGAGAATATCGAATTCTGCCTAGAAATGGCTGCTTTTACTTGGAATTAATCTACAAAACTGAGACTGTTAAAGCGGATGTAGACCCATCTAAAGCTTTGATGATAGACCACGGAATGAACAATTGGCTGACTTGTGTAAGCAATAGTGGGACTAGCTTTATTATTGATGGGTTGCATCTGAAGTCTATTAATCAAGGCTCTAATAAGCGCGTTGCGTTTTTAATGGAAGGGAAAGCGAATGGTTATTGGTCAAAACGACTTGAAAGATTGACTGAAAATCGTAATCGAATGATGCGTGATGCTGTCAATAAAGCTGCTCGTCAGGTGATTAATCATTGTTTAGTCAACAATCTGGGTACTGTGATATTCGGTTGGAACCCCGGCATGAAGAATGCCATTAATCTTGGCTCTAAAACCAATCAAAATTTTGTGCAAATTCCGACGGGCAGACTCAAGAATAGAATTGCTCAACTGTGCGAAAAATACGGGATTAAATTTGTAGAAACGGAAGAGTCGTATACTTCCAAGGCTTCATTTGTTGACCTTGATTTGTTACCTAAGTTCTGCGAAAAACCAGAAGGGTGGCAAGCAAGTGGTAAACGAGTTCAGCGTGGATTGTATCGTACTCTTGAAGGTTTGTTGATTAATGCTGACTGCAACGGGGCAGCGAATATCGGTCGAAAAGTAGCGGCAACTTTGGGGATAAGTCTCAAGGAAGTCAGTAGAGGTGCCTTGATAACGCCTTTGAGAGTCCCTTTGTGGTCTTAATCAAGAATCCCCCCGATGCATCGGTGGGGAGTATCAATACCGACCCCGTGGTCAGACCCTAGTAAAGCAGGTTTTATACTATACTCTGTATAGACAAGGTTTTTTGTATAGCAACCGCCAAGGTGGTATTGCCTACAATCAAAACCACGGTGCATAATTCAAAATTAGGATGCAAAACTGGAAAACCTTACCCGATGAGATGGATTTGTATATGACTTTTGAAGAAGCCCTAGAATTGATCGAATCAGCCTTAGAGTCCAAGATGGGTAAACCGTTAACTTTTCTCGATCAGGAAATCTTAAAAGCTGCTTGGGAAAACGCAAATTATAGTGCTGTTGCTGACAGCTTGTACCTGAGTGTAGGACATATCAAAGATTCATCTTCCATCCTGTGGCAGCGCATTTCCGATGTAATGGGAAAAAAAGTTACTAAGTATAACTTCCGGTCTCTGGTAGAGAAGCAAAGCACCACAACTGCGATCGCCGATGCAAAAGTCGAAGTCGAACCTATAGCTATCGCTGCTGCCCAAGGAAGTGACATCGATGAATTAGAAACTCCCAAAGGCAACATTTTAATTGTTGATGACCTCCC
>DMYK01000158.1:22254-24595 GCA_003483675.1 Microcoleaceae cyanobacterium UBA11344 | reverse complement strand
GATTTTGCGTAAAAATACCCCGCGAAATCCCAATAAACAATAGAAGGCCTTCACCTTCCAGGCAAATTCACCCCCAAAAACTATGACAGCCACAACTATACCGATCGCCCCCATCGCCCCTTACAGCCACCGTCTAGCCACCGCAACAGACACAAAGGCGATCGCCCCCCTCTGGCAAGCATTCGCCGCAGAACGCGAATCCATCGACCCCTCAATGCTAGTCAAACCTAACTTCGACTTTGAAAAATACGTCACCAGCCAAATAGAAAAACCCCTTTCTTTCTGCTGGTTATTAGAACACGGCGACAGCATTATCGGCTGTCTATTTATCTACTATTACGACGAAGCCCCGCCCGCGAATCTCCCCGAATACTTGATTCAGCAACACAACATTAACAACCCTTTTCAAACCCGCCGCGTCGGTTCCGTTTTGGGGATGTACGTCCAGCCAGAACACCGGAAACCAGAAGCAATTCAAATGCTAGCACAAGCAGCGATCGCCCATGCAAAAACTATGAAAGTTAGCGATATAGACTTGCTAATTGCTGCCGATCAATCGGGTATGCAAGCCATGTTGCAGCGGGCTGGATTCACCAAAGCCGCCGTGCAATATACCCGCCATTACGACATTGCAACAGATGCTGAATTACCGAGTTTGCACCCGCCCCATCCCGAATTGCCAGATGTAGAATTGCCGACACCGATAGCAATTCCTCTACGCCATCCACAAACTAACGAACTCCTTCGCAATTCTCAAGAAGCACCTGTTTTCTTGATGCCCTTAGTTGATGACAAAGGTGAATTGCTGAAGTCATCTAGCGGGCAACATATTTACCCGGAATTGTTGCTAGATCCCGCAACTAATTCTTGGGTTATTGATGCGGAAGACAAATTAGTGGCTTGTCCGATTTTGCGGGATGAAAATGGAGAAATTGTGGAAAATCAAGGCCTAGTTCAATTTTCTCGTCCAGCGTACCAAATTGTGGACGGAAAACCTGCTTTAATGCGAGATGAAACTGGTAATTATGTATTCTGTGATGTTGAACGGGACAAACAGGGGAAAATATTGAAAACTCCTGATGGATTTCCGATTTTTAAACAGCCGCAAATCCAGATTAGGACTTACGCCTAAATACCAAAGAAACCCGATGGTTAAACGAAGTCGAAACCCGATGGTTAAACGAAGTCGAAACCCGGTTTCTTTGGTTTTAATGCGTAATTCCTATTCGTAAAAAAAACCAGTTTCTGCGTCCAGGAATATTCACCGAAGAAGTCGGGTATCTATCTACAGGACTTACACACTCTGGACTGTTTTGCAAGAGTTTGAGATTCTTCGCGACCCTCAGAATGACAGCATCAGGTTGAAATGCGTAAATCCTGTATCTACTTATTCACCCGATCGCTTGTCGTTCAGCCATTACATAATCCGGCACCCAAAATCTATCTACAGACATCACAATAGCAGCCGACATAAAAATATCAACATCCTCTCCCATCTCTTTAGTTGGTAGCAAACCAAATAATTCGTCAAATTCATTGACATCTGCTAAAATGTTTTCTAAATCATCTAAAAATTCATCGGGATAAATGCAGTGAATTGCTCCTTCGTCTTCATAATATGCTTCTTCATCAGGCATGAATTGTGATGGTTTGATTTCTGCCATCAAATAATCTAGTTTGTGAAATTCTGCTTCAGGAACGATCGCACCTACATCTTCCCCCGCTTCCTGTAACAGAATCCGATCGCCCTGAAACATCACTCGTTTCATAATCTCGATCGCATTTTCCCGAAAATCCTCAACAGTTAAGCGAAAAAATCCCTCACCTGCGATCGTCGTCACCCGATTCTCCCCCACATCCCCACATACCACAGAATTTCCCAAATAACCTTGCATTTCCTGCGCACTTCCAGGTACGATCGAATTATTGTCAGCAGCCTTGTGTCTTTCAGCCATTACTCTTTTCCCAACACTCGCATAATTGTTGACAGTATTGCACAATAGATAAAATTATAAACATACAGTACCTCAGTTTTTTTCCCGCCGATGAAAAGCCTCTTCCTCGATCGACTCCACCACCCCTCGCGCCCCGTCATCGTCTTCGACGGCGCAATGGGCACCAACCTGCAAGTCCAAAACCTTACAGCAGAAGACTTTGGCGGCAAAGAATACGAAGGCTGCAATGAATATCTCGTCCACACCAAGCCCGAAGCAGTCGCCCTAGTCCACCGAGGTTTCCTCGAAGCAGGCGCCGATGTCATCGAAACAGACACCTTTGGCGCTGCTTCCATCGTGCTCGCCGAATACGATTTAGCAGACAAAGCCTATTATCTCAACAAAAC
>DMYK01000158.1:18982-22207 GCA_003483675.1 Microcoleaceae cyanobacterium UBA11344 | reverse complement strand
ATCGGACCAGGCACCAAATTACCAACATTAGGACACATTGATTTTGACACACTCACCGCCGCTTTTGCCGAACAAGCAGAAGGACTTTACGACGGAGGCGTTGACTTATTTATTGTCGAAACTTGTCAAGATGTGCTGCAAATTAAATCAGCATTAAATGCCATTGAGGAAGTATTCAAGAAAAAAGGCGATCGTATTCCATTAATGGTATCAGTCACAATGGAAGCCACCGGCACAATGTTAGTCGGTTCCGATATCAGCGCCGCCCTAGCCATTTTGCAGCCCTATCCCATAGATATTTTAGGATTAAATTGTGCCACCGGCCCCGATCGCATGGCCGAACATATTAAATACCTTTCCGAACATTCGCCCTTCGTAGTTTCCTGCATTCCCAACGCCGGTTTACCCGAAAACATCGGTGGCCACGCGCACTACAAACTCACGCCCATAGAATTAAAAATGGCCTTGATGCGCTTTGTCGAAGACTTCGGCGTACAAGTCATCGGCGGCTGCTGCGGTACCCGCTACGATCACATTCGCGAACTATCAGAAATTGGCAAAACTCTTACACCCAAAATCCGCGAAATTAGCTGGGAACCTTCCGCCGCCTCAATCTACACCGCCCAACCCTACGAACAAGAGAATTCCTTCTTAATTGTCGGTGAAAGACTCAACGCCAGCGGTTCCAAAAAATGCCGCGATTTACTCAACGCTGAAGACTGGGATGGTTTAGTAGCAATGGCTAGGGAACAAGTGCGAGAAGGCGCGCACATTCTCGATGTTAACGTGGATTATGTCGGCCGCGATGGTGTCCGCGACATGAAAGAATTAGTTTCTCGTGTTGTGACAAATGCAACTCTCCCTTTAATGTTGGATTCCACAGAATGGGAAAAGATGGAAGCGGGATTGAAAGTTGCGGGCGGCAAATGTTTGTTGAATTCTACTAACTATGAAGACGGAGAACCGCGTTTTTATCAAGTTTTAGAAATAGCGAAAAAATACGGCGCTGGTATAGTTATCGGGACAATTGATGAAGATGGAATGGCGCGGACAGCAGATCAGAAATTTGCGATCGCCCAACGTGCATATAACGCCGCCGTCGCCTACGGAATTCCCGCCCAGGAAATCTTTTTTGACACCCTAGCATTGCCAATTTCCACCGGTATTGAAGAAGACAGAAAAAACGGCAAAGCCACCATCGAATCGATCCGCCGCATTCGCCAAGAATTGCCTGGTTGTCACGTAATTTTGGGAGTTTCTAACATCTCCTTCGGCTTAAATCCGGCGGCGCGGCAAGTGTTGAATTCGATGTTTCTGCACGAAGCAATGCAGGCGGGGATGGACTCAGCCATTGTTAGCCCCAACAAGATTTTACCCCTCGCCAAAATCGACCCCAAACACCAAGAAATCTGCTACAAACTGATTTATGATCTACGGGAGTTCGACGGCGAAATTTGCGTTTATGACCCCTTGGGCGAGCTGACAACGGTGTTTGCGGGCAAAACTACTAAGCGCGATCGCACCGAAGACGCAAACCTTCCCGTAGAACAACGTCTCAAGCAGCACATCATCGATGGCGAACGCATTGGACTAGATATCCAACTCGCCAAAGCATTAGAAACCTATCCGCCTCTCCACATTATCAATACTTTCCTCTTAGACGGGATGAAAGTAGTCGGAGAATTGTTCGGTTCTGGACAAATGCAATTGCCCTTTGTATTGCAATCAGCCGAAACCATGAAAGCCGCAGTTGCCTATTTAGAACCGTACATGGAAAAGTCGGAATCTGGGGACAATGCCAAAGGAACATTCATCATTGCTACTGTCAAAGGCGACGTTCATGATATCGGTAAAAACTTGGTTGATATTATCTTATCAAACAATGGCTACCGCGTGATTAATTTGGGAATTAAACAGCCAGTTGATAACATAATTGATGCCTACGAAAAGCACAAAGCTGATTGTATCGCGATGAGTGGCTTGTTGGTAAAATCCACTGCATTTATGAAAGAAAACTTGGAGGTATTTAACCAGAGAGGAATTACGGTTCCGGTAATTTTGGGCGGTGCAGCTTTGACTCCCAAATTTGTCCATGAAGATTGCCAAAATACTTACAAAGGTAAAGTCGTTTACGGCAAAGATGCGTTTTCCGACTTGCATTTTATGGACAAACTCATGCCAGCAAAATCTGCTGGTAACTGGGAAGATTTGCAAGGATTTTTAGATGAAACAGAAAAGGGAAATGGGGCGGTTAAATCAGCTAAGACTTCTGAAGAAATCGCTGTTGAGGATGCGAAGAAAAAAGCCAAATTAGCAATTCCGGCTGTGATAGATACGAGGCGTTCGGAAGCAGTTGCTATAGATATCGATCGCCCAAATCCTCCCTTTTGGGGAACTCAGTTATTGCGGCCAGAAGATATCCCATTTGAAGAGATTTTTTGGCACTTAGATTTGCAAGCATTAGTTGCCGGTCAGTGGCAGTTTCGCAAGCCAAAAGACCAATCGCGGGAAGAATATGACGCTTTCTTAGCTGAAACGGTTTATCCCATATTGGAGGAATGGAAACACAAGATAATCACGGAAAAGCTATTGCATCCCCAAGCAATTTATGGCTATTTTCCTTGTCAAGCTGAGGGTAACTCGCTGCATTTGTACAATCCCGAAATTATGAATAACGGGCAAGATGTATCGACACCCGCAGCAACATTCACATTTCCCCGCCAAAAGTCAGCGCGCCGACTGTGCATTGCTGATTTCTTCGCACCGAAAGAATCGGGTAAAATTGATGTATTTCCGATGCAAGTAGCGACAGTGGGAGAGATTGCTACCGAGTCCGCGCAAAAGCTATTTGCTAACAATCAATATACCGATTATCTCTATTTTCACGGATTAGCGGTACAGACAGCAGAAGCCGTAGCAGAATGGACTCACGCGCGAATTCGCCGGGAATTGGGATTTGCAAGCGAAGAACCGGATAATATTCGCGATATGCTTGCACAAAGATATCGCGGTTCGCGCTACAGTTTTGGCTATCCTGCTTGTCCGAATATGGCGGATCAGTACAAGCAGTTGGAGTTGTTAAAGTGCGATCGTATTAATCTGTATATGGATGAAAGCGAACAACTTTATCCCGAACAATCCACCACCGCAATTATCACCTATCATCCAGCAGCGAAATACTTTACTGCTTAATTTGTAGGGTACTGTTAACTGTCAACTGTTAAC
>DMYK01000158.1:15463-18964 GCA_003483675.1 Microcoleaceae cyanobacterium UBA11344 | reverse complement strand
GAGGAATTGATCTCAAATCCGGTAGCATCGTCCTGTATTCAGATCTCTATTCTCTCCCTCTGTGTTCTCTGTGTTCTAGAAAGGTTAAATCATTCCGATGCAACGGTCAACAATAGGACCCTTCGACTCCGCTCAGGGTACGCAACTGTCAACTTTCAACCGTCAACTGTCAACTGACTATTTTATTCAGTTAGAAAAGTTGGCGGATGTATAGAGGAAGGACAGCTTAACGCAGTCTTACTGCTGTCCCAACGGCAGTAATCAGCAGCAGAGCCCCGGAAGAGTCTACATTAATCGTGCCGGTGTCAATTTCTACCCCGATTACGGCATTTGCTCCCAGCTTCTGAGCCCGTTTTTCGAGTTCGGCGAGGGCATCTCGCTGTCCTTTGAGGAACACTTCCTCGTAACTGCCGGTGCGCCCGCCGATGATGTCGCGAATGCCGGCAAAGAAATCTCGCAGCGCGTTGGTGCCGTAAACCACCTCAGCAGTTACAATTCCCAAGTAAGATTGAATTTCTGCTCCTTGGATGATATCAGTTGTTGTTACAATCATCAGTTGGCCTCGATCGCGAATATTTTGAGTTAGTCTTGTTCTGTAAATTGACTACATCTCGTCGCTCAGAGATTCCTGGTACATCCTCAGTTGTCAGTTTGGCAACCTGACATTAACTCGCTCTTTCATTTCACACACTCTTTGAAACAAATGGCCGTGTACAAACAAATTCTCTTGGTATTCAGTACGTTGTTGGTGGCGGGACTCGCTGTCACTGCGCCGATCAGGGCACTCTCAGCAGAAACGTCTGTTGAAGTTAGCCCTGAAAATAATGAAAATTTGGATGCTTTGCTGCGAAAAGGACGCGAGTTGGTCGATTTGGGAGACTACGGTAAGGCGATCGCCATTTATGAGCAAGCAGCCCGTTTAGATACTGAAAACCCGCGCATTTTTTCCGGTATTGGTTATTTAGAAGCGCGTCAGGGCAACTATCAAGCAGCAGTAGAATTTTACCAACAAGCGATCGGTCTCCAACCCAACAATGCTGACTTTCAATACGCCCTAGGATATGCTATGGCGAATTTGCAAAACTATCCCGCTGCTGCTACCGCCTACCGCCGCGCCGCTCAGCTCGATCGCAAAAATGTTAATGCCCTGATCGGTCTTGGCGTGGTACTATTTCAGCAACAAGATTACAGCGGCGCTTTTAAAGCTTACCAACAGGCGATCGCGATCGACCCGAAAAGTTGGCAAGCTTATTCTTCAATGGGTTTAGTATTAATCCAGCAAGGAAACTTTGCTAGTGCAGTTAATCTGCTCCAACAAGCCGCCAAACTCGCTCCCAAACAAGCCAGCGTGCAGTTAAAATTAGGTTCTGCTTTACTCCGTAGTGGCAACACTTCCGAAGGGCTGGCAGCTTTTGAAGAAGCTGCTAAACTAGAGCCTCGGAATCCAGAAGTGCAGTTAGAAATCGGCCAACTTCTCAAAGCTCAAAACGACTTCGACGGAGCGCTTGTAGCTTATCAGCGTGCGATTACGGTGCGACCTAATTTAGTCCAAGCACACGCAGCGATCGGCGAAATTCAACTGGAAAAACAAGATTTCTTAGGAGCGATTATCACTTTTCGGCGCGTGATTCAGCTTGACCCTAACAGAGCCGAAGCTTATTATAACTTGGGTACTGCTCTCAAAATGCGCGATCGCACATCCGAAGCANNTCAAGCTTTTCAACAAGCCCTCGACACTTACCGTCAGCAAGGTAACAATGATGGTGCAGAAAAAGCTGAGGCGGCGCTCAGGGAACTCAAGTAATATCAAGTTTGATGACAGGGTAATTGCTAATGGGTAATTGGTAATGGGTAATTGGTAATATCAAGTCCGCTTGAGTTGTTGTCATTCTGAGAGAAGCGAAGAATCTCGCCCGATGCAACGCTTGACTGCGTTGCGCTTGACTCATGACAAGTAAGCGTTTATAGTAAGTGATTTACCGGACATGATATAATGGCCATTTGCTAATTACATCGTTCCCATACAATAGCTCATCGAGGGCGGGTTTATGTGTTTCTTCAATTACCTCAAAGATGGCTGGTAAAACCCGCCCCTACATCTTTGTCTGAATATTTGCTCTTAGGCTCTCTCTTTTGTAAGATACTTAAACTACTCCCCCAAGATTAATCTATTTCCCCTGGTAGAGTCTGCCAAATTGTTAACATTTGTAAAATGATCCAAATATCCCATCCCCAGAGCTTCATCTATGCAAACCTATGATGTGATTATCATCGGAGCTGGTCACAACGGACTGGTCTGTGCCTCTTATCTCCTCAAAGCCGGATATACCGTCCTCTTGTTAGAAAAACGTTCGGTTCCCGGCGGCGCCGCAACTACCGAAGCTGTGATTCCCGAATTACCAGAGTTTAAATTCAACCTTTGTGCGATCGACCACGAATTTATCCATTTAGGGCCTGTTGTCGAAGAATTAGAANNTTAGAATATCTCGAATGCGATCCGGTTGTCTTTTGTCCCCATCCCGACGGTAAGTATTTTTTAGCTCACAAATCCCTCGAAAAAACCTGTGCTGAAATTGCCCGCTACAACGAACGAGATGCTAAAAAATATGCGGAATATACCGATTATTGGCAACGCGCTTTAAATGCCATGATTCCGATGTTCAATGCACCTCCCAAGTCGATTATAGATATTGCTGGCAACTATAATATTGCCAAACTCAAAGATTTATTTTCAGTCATCGGTTCTCCAGACAAAACCCTGGATTTTGTTCGCACAATGATGACTAGCGCCGAAGAGCTTCTGAATGAGTGGTTTGATGAAGAGTTTCTGAAAGCACCCTTAGCCAGATTGTCCGCAGAACTCGGTGCTCCCCCATCGCAAAAAACCATTGCGATCGGCGCAATTATGATGGCAATGCGCCACAATCCAGGTATGTCACGACCGCGCGGAGGTACGGGTGCATTAGTGCAAGCACTGCTCAATTTAGTCAAAAGTTATGGTGGTGTGGTACTTACCGATCAACACGTCGAGAAAATATTAGTTGATGATGGCCGCGCTGTGGGAGTTCGAGTTGCCGGTGGCACAGAATATCGAGCTACAAAAGGTGTCATTTCTAATATTGATGCGAAGCGTTTGTTTTTGCTAATTGATGACAGCGATCTCGATGCTGCTGACCCGAATTTGCGGGAAAGATTGGAACGCAAAATTGTGAATAACAATGAGAGTATTCTGAAAATTGATTTAGCTTTGAATGAAGCGCCAAAGTTCGATCGCTGGAATCATCAAGATGAATATTTAATCGGCTCTATTTTGATTGCCGATTCGGTGAAACACGTCGAAATTGCTCATACCCAACCTGCGATCGGCAAAATTCCTGATGCCGATCCATCGATGTATGTGGTAGTACCGACGATGCGAGATCCATCAATGGCTCCCCCCGGACATCATACGGTTTGGATTGAATTTTTTGCTCCTTACCAAATCGAAAATGCTGAGGGAAC